>JAILFE010000397.1 GCA_024697725.1 Oscillospiraceae bacterium | reverse complement strand
ACAGAACGGTATGCCTGCTCTGAGAGTGCCTGTCGGGTCAAGCAGCTTTGCGCCGCTCTCGGTGAGCTTTCCGGCGTCAGCGCCTGCGGGCAGAACGCGCGGCAGGATATCGGCGATATCCCACGGGAAGTTCCGTGGCTTGACAAGCTCACGGAATTTTGATATCATATCCGCGTCATAATCCATAGTTTTGTCCGATACGGGGAACATACCCGATGCATCGCCTATGCCGAGCACGTTCTCGCCTGTGAGTAGGAAATGGATATATCCAGCAAGGGTCGTGAATTTTCTGATCGAGGGGACGTGTTCCTCGCCTGCGAGTATCGCATGATAGAGGTGGGCTATGCTCCAGCGCTCGGGGATATTGAAGCCGAAAAGCTCCGTAAGCTCTGCGGCGGCATCTCCCGTGATGGTATTGCGCCATGTCCTGAAGGGGACGAGCAGACGATCATCCGCATCGAATGCAAGATATCCGTGCATCATCGCGGATATACCGACAGAAGCGAGAGATACTATCTTTGTGCCGTATTTCTTTTCAACATCGGCGCACAGATCGGCATAAGCCGCTCTAAGACCGTCGGTCATCTCATCCTCGTGATATGTCCAGATATTGTTTTCAAGGCGGTTCTCCCATGTGAACGAGCCCTGTGCCACCGGCATCATGTCCTCGCCGACAAGACAAGCCTTTATCCTTGTCGAGCCGAATTCGATGCCGAGAACGGCTTTTCCGCTTTCGATATACTCCTTGATATCCATGTCTGAATACACTCCTTTATAATATGGTATTTATCGGGATAAATATTCGTTCAATGATATGATTATATCATACAAGGATATCGTGTGTCAATGCCGGACGGCGTATATCTGCGCGGTTTTCGGGGTATAATTTTATGAAATTGGTGGATTTTATTGTCCTGTTCATTTAATATTTTGTCTATTGAAAACGGCGGACAGAGAGAGTATAATATTTACAGTAAACGAAACGGGAGGTAATCAATATGGACAGGATATTCAGCGAGGCGGATATACTTCTCCCGAAGAAGTCCGCCGATATGACGAAATGGTCGGTCGTTGCCTGCGATCAGTATACATCAGAGCCGGAGTACTGGGAGGAGACCGAAAGGATAGTCGGAGACGATGATTCCGCGTTGAGGCTCATACTGCCGGAGATATATCTTGAGGATAAGCCCGACGAGAGGATAGACCGTATCCATGCTGCAATGGAAAAATATCTTTCGGAGGATATCTTTGAAGAATACAAGGATGCGGTTATTTATACCGAGCGCGTGACCTCCGACGGCATACGCGCAGGCATTATAGGAAAGATAGACCTTGAGGGCTATGATTATTCAAAGGGGAGCACATCTCCCGTCCGCGCGACCGAGGCGACTGTCCCCGAAAGGATACCGCCGAGGATAAAGGTGCGCAGGGGAGCGCCCCTCGAATCGCCGCATATCATGATACTTATAGATGATGCCGCGGGAAGTGTGATAGAGCCTCTTTCGGCGAAAAAAGCGTCGATGAAGAAGCTCTACGATTTCGATCTCATGCAGAACGGCGGTCATATAACGGGATATCTCATGGACAAAGCGGATTCGGACAGCGTACTTGAAGCATTGTCTGCCCTCGGCGACAAGGAAGCGTTCAACAAAAGGTACGGTCTTGACGGTGACGTTCCGCCGCTCGTATATGCGATGGGCGACGGGAACCATTCTCTCGCCACCGCAAAGGCATATTATGAGGAACTGAAAAAGAACTCCGGCGGGAAGGATATGTCGGAGCATCCCGCAAGATACGCCCTTGCGGAGATAGTCGATCTGCACAGCCCCGCGATACGCTTTGAGGCTATCCACCGCATAGTCACGGGCGTTGATGCGGACAGGCTCATGGATGAGATGGGATCAGCACTCTCGCTTTCGGAAAGCGGTGAGGGACAGCATTTCACCGAGATACACGGCGGCGTGAAAAAGACATACTATATTAATGCGCCGACGTCCAATCTTTCG
>JAILFE010000396.1 GCA_024697725.1 Oscillospiraceae bacterium | reverse complement strand
CTCTCAGCAATATCCCTCATAGCTTTATAGAAGTCATAATCCTGTATCAATGATGTCTGTGAGGGACCCTCATGTATACGCATAGTCCTGCGTATCTCCTTCGGGATGACCACTCTGCCGAGGTCATCGATTCTCCTTACGATTCCCGTTGCTTTCGTTTTCTTCCTCCGCTTTGTATATTTATAAATGCTTTTCAAAAGCCTGTACTGATATTTTTTGTATCGGAAGAAGTATTATTCATGAAAGCGTGTAGTTTTTTGTCGAACAATAAATGGCATTTTCGTTTACTGCTTACATAATATTCATTATTTTGCAGATTATCACTTGTATTATCAGTGTATGCTTATTGCTGACCGCAGTTCAGCAATAAGCATACACTATTTACGCCAGCTTCACTACTAATGTTACACAAAAGCATCCGTCCCGGATCTCTGCATAGACTTCGCCGCCCATGAGCGACATCAGACGTTTACATATAAACAGCCCCAGGCCGTTGCCCTGGATCTTATCGGAATTGCTGCCTCGGTGAAAGCTCCCGAATATCTGCGGAAGTTCCTTTTCTTCAAGGGTACAGCCTGTGTTAGTCACCGTGATAAGCTCACAGCCATCCATTTTGTCAAAACCGATCTCTATCCGTTTTCCGTCACCGTATTTCATTGCATTTTCTATCAGATTCTGCAAACATTCAGCCAGGCGGTCAGCATCGCAGGACAGAATGCAATCATCATAATTGTGTATTACAAATTCTGTTCCCGAGATATCAAGCTGAGGTGCATATCGCGCATGGATCTTAGTGATGATCTGACTCAGAAACGCTTCGCCTTTAGTGACCTCAAAGCTCATGAAGTCCTCACTCGCCGCTCTGGTTATCTCACTGACAAAATGCTCGATCTCATCTGCACGGATATTGATGCTCTCTGCGGCAGAACGGCGTTTTTCCTCATCACTGTATATACCCTTTGCAAGTGCCTTTGCATTCAGCTTGATCGCAGAGAGAGGTGTTTTGATGTCATGAGAGAGCGACAGCAGCAACAGCTTCTTATCACGCTGCATGGATAGTTCCTTCTGTCTGTCGTCCTCGATCTTCTCGCGCAGGAGGTTGACGCCCCATGTGAATTTCCCGAAATAACGGCTTTTCTGTTCGGGTATCGGTACTGCAAGGTTGCCCCTTGCAAGCTCCTGCGGAACATCATTCAGACTGCCGAACGGTTTTATCACATTCCGCCAGAGATATGCAAACACACCGCATAACAGCAAGAACAGAATACCTAAAATGCCATTAACTGCGATAAGGAACCCATGACCGCTGCCAAGCGTATATTCCACACGATACAGCGTTCCGCCCGCTTCTATGATTACATAATGTTCATCGCTTTGATACAGGTCGCCGCCCGTATACACCCCTGTGATATGAGGATACCCTGCGGGGTCATAGCTGCCTGTTTCTGCTATTTCGTCCGCAAGACGTTTTGCTTCTACACGGTATTGTCCGTCCGCATATTTCCGGTCCTGCAACATGATGATATCCAGCACCGCAGAAAGTATCAGAAATATGGCAGCTGCTGCAATACACAGCCTTCTGAACGCATTCATACAAACTTATACCCCACGCCCCAGACGGTCAGCAGACGCCTGGCATTCTTCGGATCATCGCCGAGCTTCTGCCGCAGACGGTTGATGTGTACATGAAGGGTCTGCAGTTCCGAATCACTGTCACTGCCCCAGATGCAGGAAAACAGATATTCTTTTTTCAGTGCCTTGCCCTGATTTTCGATCAGAAGCGCAAGCAGGTCAAATTCCTTTGCAGCAAGCTCCACAGGCCTGCCGTCGATCTCTGCGGTCCTATCTGCGAGGTTGAGCGTGACACCGCTTGCGGAGAGCATACTCCGCTGATACCTGCGCTTGAAGATGCCTTTGATCTTTGCAAGAAGGATATCTATATCATAGGGCTTTTCTATGTAATCGTCCGCTCCCAAGTCCAATCCGTTAAGTTTATCTTCCTTGTCTGTCCTTGCGCTGACGATCAGGATCGGCGTATCGGCATTCTCACGCAGTTTTGAGCATACCGCAAACCCATTCATATCGGGAAGGTTGATATCGAGCACCACGAGCCTTGCGCCGTATCGCTCGAATAGCTGTACGGCACGTTCTCCGCTTTCCACCGCGGACACAGTATACCCTTCGGAGCGAAGAAAATCCGTAAGCAGCACACTGAGTTCCTTATCGTCCTCAACGATCAGAATATCGGTCATAAAATGATCACCACCTGCCACTATTGTACCATATCGGCGGCAATATTGCAAGTATCACCATCCCTGTTCCATCAGCCAGTTGTTCAGTTCCCTTTCACGGTCACGCAGTTCCTTTTCTCCCCCGTCATAGTGTCCCATTTCCTTTTCTCCCATGATACCGCCGTCAACGATGTAAAGAATACGGCTGCACTTGGCGGCCACCTTGGGATCATGTGTCACGCACATAATAGTCGTACCGTCACGGTTGAGGGACAAAAGCTCGTTCATGACCTCATCCGAACTGGAACGGTTAAGCGCTCCGGTAGGTTCATCGGCAAATATCATCTTTGGTGAGTTTATCATACTGCGGCAGATACAAGCCCTCTGGAGCTGACCGCCCGACACCTCATTGATGTCATTGCCGCCCACATCATCAATACCGAGCCTGCGCATAAGCTTCCGCCCGCGCTCCTCTGTCGATTTGCGGCTCTCGGTGTTCTTTTTCGATCTGACAGCAGGAAGAATGATATTATCAAGTACGGAAAGATTTTTCATCATATACATCTGCTGGAAGATAAAGCCCATTTCATCAAGTCTGAGCTGTGAGAGCGCCTTGTCAGACAGCTTTGCGGTCTCTCTGCCGTTAAAGATGACCTCGCCTGCTGTAACTCTGTCCATTCCCGAAACACAGTACAGCAGTGTTGATTTTCCGGAGCCGGACGGCCCCATGACCGCTACCATTTCTCCCTCGGATATCGAAAGGTCGATATTTTTCAGAACATTGTTCTGACGCTTGTTCACGATGTAGGTCTTGCAAAGTCCCTTTGTCTGTAAAACGGTATTCATAATAATCCTCCTTAATTATTCTATAGAAGCAGTATCGCTTGCCCTGATGGTTTTCGTATAAAGTGCGGTCAGAAGCGTGCCGATAACCGTAACGCCTATCAGAATAGCAGGGCATACCGCAAATATCTCCACTGCATCAAAAGCGATACCTGTCGAAGAAACGCTGCCGATCTGAGCAAAAACGAATGTGAGCAGCCCCTTGCTTATCGGGAGCACTATCACAGATGAAAGAATCACCGCAATGACCGAAACAAGAATGAACCGCAGTGTATGCTGTGCAATGACAGAGCCGTTTTTGATACCGACCGCCTTCATCAGTGCGATCTCGCTCTTTTCCTTTGAAATAAAGCTGCGTTCCATGAGTATCACGATCAGCGCCGTCACGATCACGGTCATGAACATCATCATCCGCTTGACACTGTTCAGTGTGCCGGACATTTCGGTAAAGGTCTCCACCATTCTGGCGTTCGTGTAGATCTTTTCACTGCCCGTCACTTCTTTGAGCTTCTCGATATTCCGCTCGATCTGCGCCTTGTCCGGGTCGCCGTCGAACTCTATCTGAACGCCCAGGTTAGTAACGATCTTATCCTGATCCATCTGTGCATCCTCACAAAGTCTTGCAGCCATACCATTATTCATGAACGTCGAAAATACTCCGGTGATGATAAGTTCCTTTTCTTCGCCGCACATACTTACCCTGATCCGATCGCCGATCTGTGCATCCAGCTTTTCCATTGCAGCCGATGTCAGTGCCACTTCATCGGGCTTCATTGGAGCGCTGCCCGCATCATAGATAAATACGTCAGCGGATGTGTTCCTTGTGACAAGGTAGCTGATACCTGCATTGCTGCTGTTATGGAACGTCGTATATACTCCGCCCATCGTAACGGTACACTTTCCGGACATACCGTTCTCATCAAGCATCTTTTCCGTTTCCTTCACGAGAGATCTCCAGCCGTCATCTGTTGATACCGACTCGATCATAGCCTGTTTCATTGCGTCATTTCGCGATATATCAAAATCAAGGATAGACGCATCCGTAGCAGTGGGGATCGCAAACAGGAAAATCGGTTTGTCACTGGAAAGCGTGACTGCCATATTGGACATAACTGTCATCATCAGTACGCAAAGCGTGAACACAACAGTAATGATCGCAAACTGTTTCGGTGCGCTGAGCACGTCATTGAGTGCCATAAAACCCGTTGCAGGAAGTCTGGAGCCTCCAAGATGCATAACACTTCTTTTTCCGAAGCGTTCGCCCGTCTGCCCGCTGCGCACCGCATCAATTGGTGACATTTTATTGATCCTTCTTGTACAGCCGTAGCTGAACAACAGTATCAGTGCAATGACAGCGACAGAACCTGTAATACCGATCATGGTATCACTTCCGCTGAATACGATACTTCTTGATACCGATTCCAGAAGATAACTGCTCAGCGGTATCGAACCTGCATATCCGATGAGCGAACCGATCACAGCGATCGCCGCATATTTTGTAATGTATATGCTCCGGATATCTCCGTTCCGGATACCGACCGCTTTCATGACACCGATCTCACGGAATTCCTCTGATATCGTAAATCCGATCGCAAAACGGAGTGTCACAAAGGCAGCGACCACAAGCAGAACGCATACCGCCAGCAGAATATAAGCGGTTATCATATCATACATGAAAAAGCTTTTCATGTGATCCCTTGTATACACAGAGATCCCTTCCGTATCGCCTGATGCCGCTGTGACAGCATCAACATCATCGGTTTTTACATACAATGTTTTTTCTTTTATGAAAGCGGGATTGTCCAACAAACTGTTGATCTTGTCCCAGTCGGCACTGTTCAGCATCAGATAGGGGCTTGAAGCATTATTCGTATCCTGAGAGACTGTTTTAAAGATTCCCTCAAAGCGGAGATCAAAAGATTCCTCTCCGATAGTAATTGTCAGAATACCGCCCTTTTCAAACGAAACGCCCTGCAGGAAGTTTTTGGTACAGTAGAAGCGTCCGGCAGGAACACCTGTGATCTCACGGTCATCGGCATCAAAATATTTGCATCCGAATTCCTTGTCGGAGTAAAATCCAGTACCATTGATAAGATCTTTGTGTTTTTCACCGTTCAGCTTGAAATGATCCGCCGTCAGGAAGAATATCTCCTCGACCTTCACATTTTTCACTTCGGGGAGCGTTCTGAGCGTCTGATCCAGATCCTGACCGAACGGCATATCTATCATTACATCGGGCGCGTCCGATATTTCCATGAAGTGTTCGATACCGCCGGTCACTGCGATGATATTATTGACGCTTGCCGCCGCAAGCATCGAACACAGGATCACGAACAGCAGCAGGATAATGTTCATGGTTTTCTTGCGTTTCAGGTCTTTTTTCAGTATTCTCCAAAACATCGTTCATACCTCCGTATCTTGTATCTTTCTGTCTATGCTCTGATTATAACACGGGAATTCTTAACAAGTCTTTAACTTTTGAAAAGCTGCAGCAAAAAAGCGGATGCCCCATAAAACGGAGCATCCGCCATAAAAGATACTGTCAGAGGATAAACATCATGCAGAGCAGGGCATATGAAAGCTTTGCCTTTCTGTTGGTAAGAAGATAAACGCTGCCGAGCGCCAGCCCGCATACCGCCGAAAATATGCCCGCTGCAAGCGAACCCTTGGAAGCCCAGTGACCAAGACCCCATGTCAGTGCAGCTATTATGCCGCCGTAGGGAATATTTTCGTTCCCGAACCATTTATCGCACGCTTTCTGTCCGAATACGATTATGAGCATGACAAGCGATACCTCAAACATATAGTAGATGTACTGGAAAACGAACCTGACCGCTCCGTTTGCTGCAAATTCCTTCAGCACCTTGCTGCCCTGCCAGTCTATCCACGAGCTCACAAGGCACGCTGCCACTCCGAGAACGATGCAGCACCACTGCCACGGCTTTATCACAGCATCGTTCTTAGCGAAGAGGTCGTACCCGTGTTTCTTTGCGCTCCTACAGATGAAGAAACCGCACAGTCCCCACATAAGGCAGGTCAGCATCCAGTGGAGTATCATCTGCGGCGTGCTGAAATTCTCTATTGAAACGCCGTAAATATTCTGCTCGATGCCGTAAGCTATCACTGCTTCGCCCGCAAGCGCCCCGAATGCTGCCAGACCGTATTTCAACACTCCGAGTCCGTTTGCGAATCTGCCATTCTGCCTCTCTTTAGCTGCTGTTATTGTGTTTGTCATAGTGATCATTTCCTTTCTGTGTTTTATTTGTCCTAAGTATAACCGAAAGGAAGCTGCAAGTCAACAATTCCGGAGTGAACGGGAGCATATCGGGAGTGAGCGGGATTATTTCTTGACAAAAGTACAGCCGTATGATAAAATATCAGTAAATGATCGCTTTTAGTAGTAAACGGAGGAAATATGAGGATCGCGATATGTGATGACAAGATCGTCCTGCATAACGATCTGAAAAAACACCTTGACGAATATGCGCAGAAACGCAGCCTTATAATGGAGTATTACGACTATACAAGCGGTGCCGAGCTTCTTGCGGGCAATGTGGAGTCAGACATAGTATTCATGGATTATCAGATGGACGGTCTCGACGGTCTTGAGACCTCGCGTCGGCTGAGGAACAAGGGCTCAAAGGCGGCGATAATCTTTCTCTCGAGCTATCCTGACATAGTCTTTGACACATTTGAAGTGAATGCCTACCGGTTTCTCGTAAAACCCATTGATGAAGAAAAGCTGAGCTCTGCAATGGATGATTATCTTGCAAGCATAGATGACAGCAATTTCATCGTTATAAAGACCGACGACAGGAACAGGCGTATAAACACGGATGATATAATCTATGCGGAAGCGGCGGACAAATACTGCAATATACGCACTGCAGAGGAAAACATCCTGTATAAGAGCACCCTGTCCGAGTTTGAAAAAATGCTCCCCGCGGATAAGTTCTTCCGCAGTCACCGCACATATCTTGTCGGTTTCGGACATATAGTTTCACACACCGCGACGGATATCCTCTTCGACAACAAGGAACGGGCGCTTATCAGCAAGCTGAAATATACAGCGTTCAGAAAAGCCTTTACCGATTATATCAAGCGGTACAATTTCAAGTGAGCGGCGGAGAAATGATATGATCCTTAATATATTGACATGGTTCTTCTGCGGGCTGTGTCTGTCGTTGAATGTGCAGTTTGCAGGACTCATCCTGGGATATGAGCCCCGGAATCACAGGGCGGTGAATATATTACTAACAATGCTCGTCACAGCGCCGTCGCTGATCCTCGTGAACCGCGGCACCGAAGATATCCTGCCTTACCCGCTGCGGCTCGGACTGTTTGCGTTTTATATACTGGGACAGCTCGGCATATATTTTCTGATATACAGAAAGATCAATATACGGCTGCTGTATTCGTTTGTTTTCATGGCAAATATACCGCAGATATTCCTGAATTTTTTTGATGCATTTATCGGGAATTACGTCCTGTCGAACATGATCTCCTTTGCGGTCGTGGCTCTGCTGTTTGCATCGTTTATCTTCATTATCAACAGAAAAGGCAGCCGCGGATTTATCTGCGACCTTGTGGATTCACTGCCCGCAAGGCTATACATTACGGTACTGATCTTTTCTTATGTGGCTTCAATACACGTCCTCGCGGAGAATGTGTCTACGACCAGAGCATTTATCAGTCTGTTCCAGCTGCTTTCGATGACAGCGCTGATCGCAGCGGCGGTCACGGTCACAAGGATAAGCATTTCCGAGACAGAAAAACGCTCCACCGTTGAGCTGCTTTCAAGGCAGATGGAGCACCAGATAGAGTACTATGAGAAGATCAACAAGATCTACGGTGAATTCAAAAGCTTCCGTCATGATTATAAGAATCATGTTCTCTGTCTGCGCGGGCTGATAGCCTCGGGCAAGACCGGCGAAGCGCTCGAATATATGGAGTCGATGCAGGATATGTCATCCATAGGTAAGAACAAGTATAATACAGGGAACGTAATTGTTGACGCACTGCTTGACGACAAGAGCGATAAAGCAGAAAAATATAACACAGAGCTGTTGTTCACAGGCACTGTTCCGTCATTCGGGATAAGCAATACCGATCTGTGCGTCATAATGGCAAACGCGATAGATAATGCTATAGAAGCCTGTGCAAAGGATGAAACTCGAAGCACCAAGGAGATAAAGCTCGAAGCCGGGACGCGTCAGGGATATTTCTTTTTCAGGGCTTCCAACCCCGTGTTCGGGACT
>JAILFE010000379.1 GCA_024697725.1 Oscillospiraceae bacterium | reverse complement strand
GACTACAACTGCACTACCCGCCGCCTTGAAGGTGTGGATATGCCGATAAACTATGTCATTGAGATGTTCTGCGACCGCGTTGCCGCAAGCAAGATATACATGGGCGAGGATTACACCGATCACTCCCCTCTCGATTACTTTGAAAAGGGCAAAGGCAAAAGGCTCATCAGCGAAAAGACATCTCACAGGCTCGAATTCCTGCTGATAATGCTCGCGGAGAAGGGCGAGAAAAAGACCTTCGCCTACATACGCCACCTTATGAACAGGGAGCGCATCCGCAAGCTCGGCAGTGACGTGAAAGAACTGATAAAATAAGGCGCTTTCTTCTTTCATAGAGTATGACCGGTTGATGACCTTATACTATCCCGGAAGGCATCCCGGTGCGACGGCTTTAGATTTCTTGAAAGACAGCGGAGGGGAAAGGCTTTTCCATTTACCGAAAGACAGCGGAGGGGGACGCCCTCTCTTTCAGGGCGTCCCCCTCTTGAAAACAGTCCACTGGACTGTTTTCAATTCACCCCCTTGCGGAGCGCCTTCGTATTAGGGGAGTTTCGCCGTCTGCGGACGGCGATGAGGGCTCCGCCCCTCAACCCCGCAAGCCTTTTGAAAAAGGCTTGACCTAAAACTTTATCACGTTGTTATCGAAAGGCATTTGTTCTGCGCAGCCCCAAATGTAACAAACGCGGGGGTAACAAAACCGCCGCTATTCACTCACTCCGCGATTCGCCCGCGGGGGCTCCCCGCTCCCTGCCGAAGTCTTTCTGCCAACTCCGTGAGCTTCCGGAGCCTATGGTTCGCTCCGGAGCGTCCGAGCGGCTTATCGAGCATCCCGCCGAGCTCCTTTAGCGATATCTCGGGGTTTTCGAGCCGCAGCTCCGCAATATTCCGCAGATCGTCCGGAAGACTGTCAAGACCTATCGTCCTTTCGATATATTCGATATCCGCAACCTGCCGCCTGGACGCTTTCAGAGTGCGCTCGATATTGGCATTGTCGCAGTTGGTTATGCGGTTGGTCTTGTTGCGGATGTCCTTGTATATCTTCACGTTCATGAGCTCCACCGATGATCCCGGCGCACCCATATACGTCAGCAGATCCTCTATGGATTCGCTTTCCTTCAGGTATATGATATGATCGTTCTTGCGCTCGGATATCTTCGCATTGACCCCGATATCCACGAGCATCTCCAGCAGATCATACGCAAGCTCGGGGAACGGCACGACAAATTCAAGGTGATACTCCTTGATAGGCTCGGTCATGCTCCCGCATGATATGAACGCTCCCGCAAGGAACGCCGCCGCATTCTCGTCGGTTATGATATCATCCTGTATCCTGTGGATGACACTGCGGCTGTATATATGATATCTGTGGATAAGCTCCTCGCGCACGCTCTCTTCCGGTATGCTCACGGTATACAGCGTGACGTTCTCCTTCGGCGTTTCCTCGACCGATGCGGCATCCTTAACGCCGATCACATCATCCGCGAGCCTTGTGAACATATCGCAGGCGATATCGTTCTCGGTGCGGAAAACTATATTTTCGGGCGTGAAGCGGCGGCAGAAGAGTATCATCCCGTAAAAGAACGCATACTTCTTCCCGTCCGTATCTATACCCCCGCAGATCTCTTTTTTGGCAGCATATGAAAACGACATATCACCGTTTCCTTTCATACAGGTTTTGATATCATTTTACCACAGAATTATGAATAATTCAAGGCAGGGGATGCAATATGGCAGTAAAAGAAGAATATTATACCGATCTGTTCTATCCCGACATAAAAAGCGCCGATGCTATGAAAGAACGCAGACGCGCCCTTTCAGAACTCCCGCAGGATCATCTCGAAGATATGAATGCTATGCAGACCGCCTCGGTGCTATGCCGTGAGAACCCGACAGCCGTGATGAAGCTGTTCTCCGAGCTCTGCACCGATACGGAAATATTAAATTTCCGCCTTGATGCGCTCGAGGATATACTGGATTTCCCGCGTATCATACCCGCCGTCATGAAGACCGTGAACGCAGTCCGTGAAAATTCCCGCACTGGCATCGCAAAGGGCGGCGAGCCCGAGACCTTCTCGGCTCTGGGAGCGCATATCGAGGCGCTAAACGGCTTTACCGCCGCACTCGACGAGCTCCACGCATACTATGAGCGCGAGGGGAAGAATGTCCGTTCAAAGGCTATGAAACGGCTGTTCTCGTTCTTCGAGGATACCTATTCCTCCGGGGATTACGCCGATCTGAAAAGCGATCTCAGTGAGCTTGCCGAGGCTCTGTCAAAGCGGGTGCGCTGTGTGACGGTCGCAATAAACTTCAATGAGGAGATGCGCCCCGTTTCTGCGGGGATAGTGGGCTGGTCGGAGACCGCAGCCACCGAAAAGCCGTCGATATTTGAAAAGATACTCTACCGCAATGCGCGTTATGCTGATGTGAACGTAAAGACGCTGCATAACAGATATATCGAAGGTACAGAGCCCAACGAGACCGAAAAGGTGCTGTTCTCCGAGCTTGAAAAGATAACATCGCAGTATATCGGGCGGCTCAACCGCGCTCTGGGCAGCTACGGGAGCCTTGATTTCAGACCGCTTGCGGGCATCGAAGAGCAGTTAAGTATATACGAGAATGCGGCAAAGCTCATAGAAGCTGCAAGGGCAAGAGGTCTGAAAATGTGCCGTCCGGAGTATCTTCCGATGAATGAGCGCCGCGCCGAGCTCACAGAAGCGTATGATATCGGATTTTTCCGCGCGGCTGCTGCGGCTGATACCGAAGCAAAGGGCGACGATCTTGTTATCACAAATGATATAACTATGGATGACAGCGAGCGATTTTTCCTGCTCTGCGGAGCGAACAACGGCGGAAAGACCACGTTCACAAGGGCGGTCGGTATGTGCCAGATACTCGCGCAGGCGGGGTTCTACGTGCCTGCCGCATCCTGTAGGATATCGCCTGTGGGATATATCTATACCCACTTCCCCAAGGAAGAGAACGTCGGCATCAATACGAGCCGCTTCACCTCGGAGATAAAGGCACTGAAGACGATCAGCGATACCGCGGACGAGTACAGCCTTCTGCTGATGAACGAGTCGATACAGAGCACAACGCCGCGCGAATGTGTCGAGATCGCATCGGAGATACTGCGGATATTCATGATTATAGGTGTCAGGGGGATATTTGCGACGCACCTCACCGAGCTTACCGGTATGACGGATGAGATAAATTCCGATCCGGACAGCCGTTCGCGGGTGGGGTGTCTTGCGGTGTGCGTGGATGAGAAGAGCGGCGAGAGAACGTACCGTATACGTCACGGGCTTCCCGGGGAGAGCGCGTATGCGGATACGATATTCCGTAGGTTCGGGATAAGCGCAGATGAGATAAGAAAAAGGCTAAGAGGTTGATGATGGCGTTTCTGTTGTGACCGCGTTTGTTACACAATAACCGGATTTGCGCGTTAGCGAAATGGCGGGTCGAGCGGCGGGGAGCCCCCGCGGGCGAATCGCGTTGTTAGTGAATGGCGGCTGTTCTGTTATCCCGCGTTTGTCACACAATAACCGGATTTGCGCGTTAGCGAAATGGCGGGTCGAGCACCGCCTCGCGCTCGCGGGGTCGAGGGGCGGAGCCCTCATCGCCGTCCGCAGACGGCGAAACTCCCCTCCCACAAAGAGCTCCGCAAGGGGTGAATTAAAAAACAGTCCGGTGGACTGTTTTTTAAGAGGGGAAGCCCTGCGATAGAGGGCTTCCCCTGAGAT
>JAILFE010000258.1 GCA_024697725.1 Oscillospiraceae bacterium | reverse complement strand
TACCAATTAAGAACCTGTCCACATAGGGTGAATGTACGGATTATCAGGCATAATTTTGTCGGTGACTTAGTTGGAAAATCGATAATATGAACGAGTTTTCATGAGATACTTTACGCTGCTTGTGAAGGCTCGTTCTTTTTATGCTGTAAAGAGTTAATATTTTTGTAACAATTTGGATGATTTGCTAACGTGATAAGTTAAAATTTGAGCCGAATTTGTGAGTTTGAACAAACTTGTCAATTCTCATAATTTTTTTCAAAAAATAGTGAGAGTTTTGAAAAGTTGATTCGTCTAAGAAATGTAAACAGGTGAAAGCCTGCAAACAGTTAATAAGCAATTGCTGATCTGCACCGGTAATTGCACGAATAATTCACAAATGTTCAAAGGGAGGTTATTTTTATGAACATTAAAAAAACTTTATCAGCTATCATGTCACTTTCCATCGTTCTGTCATCAGCGGCAGGTCTGCCGTTAAGCAATGCTGTTGCGGCTGATGATGGATCCGCAGTAATCACAGCTTCCGAATATGCGGAGAACAATGAATATGGAGTATGCGGCGGACATATCAACATCGCTCCTCCTGAGAAACTCGTTTACAAGATAGGCGAGGAGCTTGATCTTAAAGGCGGAAGAATAAACGGAAACGGCTCGGTTGCCGTAATAAAGGACGGAGAGGTCATGCCGGGAGCAGTCTGGGATAATTTTGGCAAAGACCTCGAAATGAGCGATCTTGATGTTTCCGAATTTGATAACACGAAGACAGGTGTATACAAGATCAAGGCTAAGAAATTAGGCGATGTTGTGTGCGGACAGATCATTGATAAGGATAATGTAAAATACGACAGCTTTTATGTAATGGTCGTTGACGGTGATCCTACTGAGGAAGATGCGGCAAAAATCAAAGAACTGAACGAAGCTGAGTATTACATCAACGGCACAATATCCTTCAAAAAGCCCGAAACTATAATCTGCCCGAAGAATGGCAAACCTGATCTCAAAGGCTGCACTATCAGCGGCAGCGGAAGCATAATGAGAGCAGGCAGTAAAGGTCAGCCTGATGTTTATGTTGATTCATGGAGCATAGACAGACCTCTTACCATCGAAGATATCGACATCGGCTATCTCCATTCCGATGAGGTCGGAAAATATATAGTTCCGCTCCGCTCAATAACAGAGATCAACGGCTATGATATTGCAAATGATTCAACAACTAAATCAGATCTTATTACTATCGAGGTAGTTGAAAACGATGAAGCTAAGAGTGTGACAACAGCTCCCGTAAGTGATGTTACAACCGAAATAACAACAACTACTATCGCAAATGACAAACACAAGGACTACATGGTAAATGAAAAAGACCTCGTTGTTAAAAGAGTAGTGAATAGTACACTTTTCCTTGAGGATGGCAGAAAGTTTCAGTTCAATGATTCGTCTGACGATATAAAGAGTGTAAAGGAAGGCGATACTATCGAGATAAGCGGAGCATTCCATTATCTTGCCGAAAACGGTGTGTATTCCGCTTGCACAGGCATATTCAAAATAACAAAGCCTGCGACAACTGTTACAACCGCACCAAATGAAAGTGAAGGTACAAAAAAGACAGTCATCTATACAGGCGCACACGAATATGATTTCATCAGCGTCAATACGTATCCTACCCAGACAGTTTTCACTGAGGGTGAGGAAATAAATACTGAGGGACTTAATGTAAAGTGCCGCCGTCATATCCCATATGACAGACTCGGACTTGACCCGAATGAATATGAGCCTGAGCCGGTAGAGGATAAGGATTTTGCCATTTCTCCGTCTTATATGACAATAATTGATGAGGACGGAAACGGACATCCCGGTTCAAGATTCAGCCAGCTTCCTGCCGGAAAGTATACAGTTAATGTTGACAATTACTCTGCGTATTCTAACAGATACATTAACCAACTTCTCGGCGCAAAGATCTCATTCGATGTTGAGATCAAGAGTGGAAACGGCGAGCTTCTGCCTGAGAGAAAGAGCGAAGACAATTCAAAGAATTCGTTTGTGCAGGACAGACTCTATGATCAGAAATTCATGGGAACAGCCGCATATCCGACAAAGAAGGTTTACAAGACAGGCGAGGAACTTGATCTTACAGGACTTATCATAAAGGCACAGTATGTGATTCCTTACGCTGATATGCTTATGGATGCTTCCGAATATTCCGAAGAACCTGTATATCTGAAAACACTTCTTCCAAGTACTGATATAATGAAGATCACAGACAGCAAGGGTAAAAAATATCCTGCATCAGAATTTTCAAAACTTCCTGAGGGCAAATATACAGTAAGCTGTAAGTCCGCAAGCGAGGACTGGGGATTCATGCGTGATGTGGTTACAAATATTGATCTTTCGTTTGAAGTAGAGATCAGCAACGCAGACAGCAAGGACATCAAGAGTGACAAGGTATCGGAAGTTAAGGGCGATGCTAACATGGATGGCGAAGTTGCACTTTCCGATGCAGTAACTATCATGCAGTCACTTGCTAATCCTGCAAAATATAATCTGACAGCTCAGGCTAAGAAGAATGCTGATATTTACGGTGACAATGACGGAATCACAAATAAAGACGCATTACAGATCCAGAAGATCATGCTCAAGCTTGACTGAATGACGCTCAAATAACCGTATCATAATAAAGTTGCCTATACATAAGTTTTGCCCCGAAGTGCTTTAAAGCGCTTCGGGGCATTGCATTACCTTCAAATTTACAGAATTACAGCCAATGATGTAATAATTATTGGTATTAGTCCAAGTAAAATGAAAGTAATATTACCTTTAATTTTATGTAGTTTCTTTTTTGATCTCTTTTCGTCTGTGATTGTATCTCTTAACTTGTTAAGGATCATTTCGTATCAGTCGGTCTTTTTGAAAATCATCAT
>JAILFE010000250.1 GCA_024697725.1 Oscillospiraceae bacterium | reverse complement strand
GGGAGTTATCTTTCCGCTCATCTCGTTTGCGGCAAGATTTCTCGAAAACTTTGTCTTCAGGTTCCTGCACGGATGACCCGTGGTCCTTCCGGTCACAACATTATCGGTATCCTTCGCCTTTATGACGAGATCCTTGTATTCCGGACTGATCTGAGCCTCCTCGGACGCAAGGAAGCGTGTTCCCACCTGTACTCCCTCCGCTCCGAGCATGAACGAAGCTGCAACACCTCTGCCGTCAGCGATACCGCCCGCTGCGATAACCGGTATCTCCACCGCGTCAACGACCTGCGGAACAAGGCACATCGTCGTATTTTCGCCGATATGACCGCCCGATTCCGTACCCTCGGCTATTACGGCATCAGCGCCCGAACGCTCCATCCTTTTTGCCAGCGCGACCGACGGAACTACGGGTATCACCTTGATGCCCGCTTCTTTCCATGCAGCCATGAATTTGCCGGGATTTCCCGCGCCGGTGGTTATTATCGGTACATTCTCCTCGATAACGAGCTGTGCGAGCTCCTCGGCGTTGGGGGACATAAGCATGATGTTCACTCCGAACGGCTTATCCGTGAGCGTCTTGCAGCGGCGTATCTGATCGCGCAGATAATCTATCGGCGCACTTCCGCCTGCGATAAGTCCCACGCCTCCGGCGTTTGATACAGCGGCAGCGAGCGTGCTTTCTGCGACCCATGCCATGCCGCCCTGAAGTATCGGATATCTTGAACCGAGCAGCCCGGTTATTCTGTTTGTCATAAAGATCCTGCCTTTCGTTATGGTCGTTCGGTGGTCTTAGTATTCAAGTATTACCGAACCTAATGTGAGCCCCGCGCCGAAGCCGACAAGACATACCTTGTCGCCGCGCTTGATCCTGCCGTCATGTACCGCCTCGTCAAAAGCTATCGGTATGGAAGCGCTCGATGTATTGCCGTGCATATCGAGCGTGAGTATGAATTTATCCATTGAAACACCGAGATTCTTCGCGGCAGTCTCGATTATGCGCACATTCGCCTGATGCGGCACGAAAACATCTATATCCTCTACCGATATCCCGCCCTTTTCGGCAGCCTTCGATGCGGCTGTCGGGAGCGCTTTCGTTGCGAATTTATATACTTCCTTGCCGTCCTGTATGATATAATGATGCTTGACCTCGGGATCGGTCCCGTCGGGGATCTCCACGCGGTCATCATCCATAAAGGCATTGTCATTTGGAAAACCCTTTGTATACAGGAACTTCGCGCCGTTACCGTCGGCAGAGAGCCAGCTCGAAAAGAACTTGTCCGATCTTTTCAGAACGAATGCCGCCGCTCCGTCGCCGAAAAGCACGCAGGTGGATCTGTCGGTGAAATCGGTTATCTTGGAAAGACATTCGTTTGCGGTCACAAGGACATATTTCAGGTTCTCATCGGTATTGAGATAGCGCATAGCCATATCAATCCCGTATATAAAACCGGAGCAGGCTGCATTCAGATCAACGCAGGCAGCGCCCTCGGCGCCGATCTCCCGCTGTATGAGACACGCCACCGAAGGCGTAATGAATTCCGATGTGATAGTCGTATCTATGATAAGACCTATTTCGGAAGCACTTATCCCCGCATCGGCAAGAGCCGCCTTAGACGCTTCGGCGCCCAGATACCACGTAGGCTCGCCGTTTACCATGTATCTCTGCTTTATGCCCGTGCGTGTGGTTATCCACTCGTCATTTGTTTCAACTATCTCGGACAGCATATCATTGGTAACGACTCTGCTCGGCGTACAGCTCCCCGTCCCGAGGATCTCAACTCCCATTTTTCCGATATTCAATCAAGTCTCCTCCTAATTGTGATACTATTATACTATATGCTCAGCGCTCCTGCGCCAACAGCAAACACTATTTATATTTTAATATAGATACACCCCCTTTGTCAATATTTTTCCTGATTTTTATTATAAATCTTTCTTATGATACGTGGTGTATTTTATAGTGATATTATACTATAGGGATATATCCCGACATACGCAGACAAAA
Source organism: Oscillospiraceae bacterium (assembly GCA_024697725.1). GTDB lineage: Bacteria > Bacillota > Clostridia > Oscillospirales > Ruminococcaceae > RGIG4694. Next base: position 517 of record JAILFE010000250.1, on the reverse strand, counting down.
AACAACCTGAGGGATATATCCCGACATACGCAGACAAAAAACAACCTGCCGCAGCGTTTGCTGTGACAGGCTGAAAAAGTATCTTCTTATTGCCGATGATCAGTATTTACTTTCAACATTTTCAAAGTCGTCATCAAGGACTATCGTGCGCTTCTTTTTCAGAGCAGCAAGCTCGTCCTTGGGCGGCTTGGGAATGTCGTCATAATCATCCGGATTGAAGGTCATGGGCTTGAATTCAACATCCTCATCACGGCTGTTGTCAATGAATGACGGTGCCGGAGAGGGTGCCGGAACAGGTTCGGAAACAGATTCCGGAACAGGTTCGGAAACAAGTTCCGGAACAGGTTCGGAAACAGGTGTCGGCTCAAAAACAGGTTCGGAAACAGGCTCATAAACAGGTGTCGGCTCAAAAGCAGGTTCGGGAACCGGTTCATATGCAGGTGTCGGCTTCGGAGCCTTGTATTCCTCCGCAGGAGAGCTCGGCTTCTTTTCCTCTGCGGGAACAAATTCACCGTAG
>JAILFE010000145.1 GCA_024697725.1 Oscillospiraceae bacterium | reverse complement strand
AGTACCTTCATCATCGTTCAAAGTGTAGTTCTCGAATCCCTCATCGGGATATTCCGCGAGTATATCACGGAACTGATTTTCACTGAATGCGCGTACTTCTTTGTAATTGTTTGTATTAAATCTCATATTGTTCACCTTTATCCTTTCTTAGTTTTAATTTCCATATATGTGACTGTAATAATTTTTTGAAAATATTTCCATTACGATCTCTCATAGTATATTGACAAATCGCACACGTTGTGTTATTTATATATACAGGGGTGTGATATATGTCACAATCAACATTCAATGTCCGCATGGACGAAGACCTGAAAAAGCAATTAGATATGATATGCAAAGAGCTTGGAATGAACACATCAACAGCAATAAATATTTATGCGAGAGAGGTCGTTTATCAGCGCAGGATACCCCCCCTTTTGAAATTACAGCGTCTCACAAGGATATTACAAAAGAGGACGCTGTGCAGGCATTTATGGCGCTTCGGAACAGTGCAAAAGAAAACGGTCTGCAAGATATGTCGCTTGATGATATCAACGCAGAGATAAATGCTGTAAGGAATGATGACAGCGAGTGATATATTCTTGGTCAACCATAACGATCACCTATCCAATACCCTGTCTCTGCCCTGACCGCCGAAAATATAACCGAGCGAATAACCGTCCGAGCGCTTGTCGAGCGCATCATTAAAATCAACACCGCAGCGTCTTCCTATGTAGTTCCCGATTTCGTAGGCGGCATCGAGCAAACCATTCGCAGCATCATATTTTATCTTGAGATCCTCGATCTTCTCGTCATATGCATCGGTATGTTTTTTGAGTTCTTTATCGAAATTCCGCTGCTTTTCGCGGAGATCGGCATTTTCACTCGTAAGAGCATTGATCTTCTTTTCCAGCATAACCTTGTCTGTGCGGGCATCTTCGAGCTCTTTTTCTGCGATCTGAAACTTTCTTTTGAATTCCTTTATATCATCCTCAAGGCTGAAACAGCGGCTGGCGTATTGATCGAGCTCTTTTTCGCTTTTTTCATATTTTTCATTGAGTTTGACCTGCGTGTTATAGATCACCTGCGCCTCCCATTTAAGGCTATCGGCTGCATCCTTCTTCTCTTTCGCTTCTTTGAGCTTCTTTTCGATAAGCGCTTCGTCTTCTGCTGCTTTTGCTTCGCGTTCCTGCAAAGCACGTTCGCGCTCATCGAGTTCGGCTGTCCTGCTTGTAAAAAGTTCGTTATTGCGGCGGTATTCATCAGCTTGCAGGGCATAAGCCTTTTTCTGCGTTTCGAGTTCATCAAACTCAGAAGTATTGATTATCTTCTTGTTGCCGGGCAGCGAAAGTCCCTTGACCGTGACCTGTTCCGCTATCGCCTTGGAATCGAGCAAAGGCTTTATCTCGTTACGCAGAGTTTCTTCCTGCCGCTCGTAATCATTGATGATATCACGGTGCTTCTTGTATTCATCGACGGTGAATGAATACCCTCGGCCCGGATTTTCCTCGGCAATTTCAAAGCCATGTGCGCGGCATATATCACCGAGGACAGCGCGTTCGGATATCCTCCAGCGGTTGATAGCGTCTTTTCCTCCGCCGTATCCCATTTCACGGAGAGCCTGCGCGAGCCCGTTCTGTACAGGAACACCGCGGGTGTAATGCCCGATGGGGATATAGTCAATATGCAGGTGGGGCGTGGCCTCGTCAACGTGCATCACGGCGTTAAAAACGTAAAAGTTCGGATTGCGCGTCGTAAATCCCTGCATATACTCATCGAGACAGAGCTTGGCGGTGGCTGCATTGGTCGAACCGACACCGGTATCGTCCTTCGTGCCGATCTGAACTACGTCCTCATAAAAGCTCTTCTGCCCGTTTGGCGATTCGATCACCTTGCCGCATGGCGCGTGATTGAAAACATGCTCGAAATAACCGTTCATGATCTTGCGGTCGTTGCGCTTCTGGTGGGCGTTATACAGCTCAACTGCGTTTGTGAACAGATTGCGGTATGCTTCGGCGATGTCCTGCTGTATGTAGATCACATTTTCGGGAGTGCGGGTGCTGTCCACGTTCTTCGGCTTGAAACAGCGGTTGTTGTGCGCGAGACAGCCTTTGCCCTGAACGTGCGAGAGCGTTCTCATCATGTGCAGCACCTCAATCTCAGAGGAGTGTTCTTCGCGTGTTCCATGATAAGATCAATGTCGAATGACGGAGCACTTTCCTGCTTGACTGGCGCAGCTGAGAACAGCGAATTATACAGCGCGGCGGGTATCCAGTTTGACGGGGCGTGGACTTCTGTCCGCTTCATACTGTCGAGAACGGTCACGACGTTCCTGTGCCGCAATCCCGCGAATAATTCCGATGCTCTTTTTCCGTCGATAAGCGTTCCGCTGACTTTGACGGGACGTATTCCCTTGATAACATCGGCGATGATATTCCTCAGCTCGGTCACGATATTTCCGTCGTATTCGCTGCAAAGTGTTTCGTAACCGATCTTCTCGTTGACCGATGATATTAGTTCTTCATCGTCCTCCCGGTTTCGATTTTCGTTCGCGGGCGCGGGAAGATGATTAGAATCACTCTGATTCATATCAGTCTTATTATACTCAGTATTATTACATTTCGATTTTCCGATGTCCTGAATCGCGGAAATGCGGTCTGATGAAACCGTGTTATCCGTATCACTGATTTTCGGTTTTCCGCTTTCCTGATTTTCGGAAATCTTTCCCTCGCACATAAATTTGTGAAGATATATCACCGACGGTTTACCCAGACCGCGGCGCTTGCGGGTGATGAGACCGATGCCCTTGCTGTCGTCGAGCTCGTTGAAAAGTCGTGTGACTTTCTCCGTTCCGCAGTTGAGCACTTCTGATGCCTCCTCGACGGTGAAGATGATGTACACTCTGCCGTTGTCGTCGAGCCAGCCGTTCTGCTTCGAGAGCGACATTCTGTCGAGCATGAGCGAGTAGAGCAGCTTCGCGTCGTTGGACAAACCCGAAAAGGTCTTGTCCGTGAAAAGCAGTTTGGGTATGCGTATGAAGTTGAATTGTTCGGATTCGCGTCCGTAGAAGTATTCAAAGTTTGCAGACATAACTAACTCTCCTTTCTCGCTGCCTGTTCTAACCGGGAAAGTTAGTTTTTCCCGATTTTTGAATTTCAGGCAGATGACACAGTTAGTAGCATTTGCGCCTTTGAAACTTCGTTATAGTCTGATTTTACGCCGTTTTTTATAAACGAAAATAAAAAAAGGAACTGAACCTTAAACAATGCCAATCAGACCGAGTAATAACTCCGACTTTGAAGGCTGTGGGTTCAATTCCCGTCGGGCAGACCATTTTTGAATCTCGGAAACGTCGATTTTGCGCCGTTTCCGAGATTTTCTTTGTGTTTACAAGTGGTTTTGTCCTTTACTTGTCCTTTATCCTGCTTTTTCCTGTCCTTTAAGGTCATCGGACTTATTAAAGTCCAATACCGAGGCGATAGCTTCACCTGCCCTCGCCTGAGCCTGATTGAACACATGGCAGTAGATAGAAGTCGTGGTCGTAATCGTCGAATGACCCAGCGCACCCGACACGGTTGCAGCGTCCACACCCTTGTTTATAAGAGCGCTCGCATAGAAATGACGGAGGGAATGTATGTCGCAGAACCGCATATCGTTAGCTTTGCAGAAGTCTTTCAGCCAGCCGTAAGGAGTATCGGGGTGTACCGGACGACCGTCCCACTTCACGAACAGTCTGTCATAATCCTGCCACTTCGTGCCGATGCGTTCACGCTCTGCGTCCTGCTCTGCCTTGTACTCACGGAGCAAGTCCATGACGCACTGAGGGAACTTCAACGAGCGCTGCGACTTCCTTGTCTTTGTGGTATCTGTATAGATGCCCTTTGATGAGGTGTAGTTCGACGTTCTGCGGACACTTATCACGCAGTTGTCCCAATCAATATCCTTCCATTCCAGACCAAGCATTTCCCCGCGTCTGAAACCGCTGTAAATTGCAAGGATAAAGAACGTGCGGTATTTCAGCGGAGCGGTTTCGAGAAGCTGAAAAAGACGTGATATTTCTTCGAGAGTGTATATGTCTTTCTCCTTCTTCTCACCCTTGGGAACGGTGACACGCCTGCACGGATTATCCGTGAGCATTTCCATTTTCACGGCGTAGCTGAATACATCGGAGATAAAGCTTAGATGATGCACAGCGGTTTTGCGTGACAAAGGCTTTCCTGTCAGAAGATTTGTTCCGTTGAGTGCCAGATCGTTGATAAACTGCTGTATGTGGCGGCTCGTTATCTTGTCGAGGCGAAGGTGTCCGATCGCGGGATATACCCTCACGGTGAGCTGCTTCATGCGCTCATACAAAGTGTTGCGGAGGTTTAATCGAGCGTATTCTTCAAACCACTGGTCAGCGAAGTCCTGGAATTTCACGTTCGCGGTGACCTGCCCTTTCATGCACTTGTCCTTGAAAAGTATCGCCTGCCGCTGGAGCTCCTTTTCGGCCTGCTTTTTGCTCATGCCCTCTTCGGGTTTCCACGTCATGGTCTGTACGACCTGATTGCCTGATGTGTCATAACCGCAGGAAACTCTTATCTGATACGAGCTCCCGCGCTTTCTTGTTGTAGCCATAATATACATCTCCTTTGATTCGTATCTTATGGCATACTCCTGTCAGATACAGTATAACACATCAGTGCTTTAAAGCCAAGTATCATTTTTGGGAGTATGCCTTTCTCTATTTTTTATGTACCGAAAAATGCGAGCAGATCGTCCTTGTTGACGAGTATCTTTCCGTGTTTCCCTTCGCCTGTTCTAATGGATTTTATCTTGCCCTGCGTTATGAATTGACGGATACTGTGTTCGGAAACGCCGTGAACGAACTCACAGCATTCCTTGATAGTGAGCATTTCCGCAGGCTTCTTCTCGGTCTTTTCGGCGGGCTTTTCCTCGTCATCGCTCTCGGAGAGTTTTACGAGCAAGTCCATGATCTGATCTATTATCTTCTCTTTTTCCATATTTCTCATA
>JAILFE010000144.1 GCA_024697725.1 Oscillospiraceae bacterium | reverse complement strand
CCGTCCTCGTTTATGGTGAGTGTCCTTGCATCGAGAGCATCCTCGAACCATACACCTGTGATATCCTTGACGCTTGCGCTGCCCTCTGCGGAAAGATCCTCGGTTTTCGCCGAAGCCGTTGTTTCGGCAGTGGTTTTAGCCGCAGTCGTTTCGGTCGCTTTTGCAGTTGTGGTTTCTGCCGTTGTCGTCTCTGCGGCTGCTGTCGTCTGTGCAGCGGTCGTCTCGGATACGGTGACTTCCGGAGCGGTGGGAGCTGTCTGTGCGCCGCAGGCGGTCATGGATGCCGTCAGGGCGCTGAGTACGATGCAGGAAACTATAATATTCTTTTTCTTCATAGTGGTCTTTATCCTCCAGTATATGAGCTTTTATTATACGTATATAATTATATCATACTTTTATAAAAAAACAATGTCCCAAAGGGACATATTTTCCGTATATGATGTTATTATTTCGGCAATTATGGCAAACTTTTCATGCAGATACAACGGCTGTATCCTATATGATCTCCGAAGAAAAAAATGCTCCTGCAGGTGTTTGTGCAGGAGCGTTATACAGATATCCGTTAAAGCCGATCAGCCGTTGCCCTGATATTTGCCGTTCTTCCATGTGCCGGATTTGCTTTTGCCGTTGGCATAATACATTGTACCGTAACCGTTTCTTTTGCCGTTCTTGAAGTAGCCCTCATAGATGTCGCCGTTTGAGTAGTAATCTATGCCGTAGCCGTCCCTGCGGTCGTTCTTGAAACCGCCCTGATACACTTCGCCGTCCGGCCATGCCATGGTGCCCTGACCGCTTTTTACGTTATTTGCCCAGCCGCCCTCGTATGCTCTTCCGTCCGCATAATACATGGTGCCCTGACCGCTTCTCTTTCCGTTCTTGAAATATCCCGTGTAGACGTTGCCGTTGGCATAGTAGTCCGTGCCGTAGCCGTTCCTGGTGTCATTCCTGAAACTGCCCTGATACACTTCGCCGTCCGGCCATGTAAAGGTGCCTTCGCCGCTTTTTACGCCGTTTGCCCAGCTGCCCTCGTATGTTCTTCCGTCCGAATATATTATGCTGCCCTGACCGCTGCGTTTGTCATTTTTCCAGTAGCCCTGATAAACACTGCCGTTCACATAATAATCCGTGCCGTATCCTTCTCTTTTGCCGTTCTGATAATTTCCCTGATATGTTTCACCGGTCACCCAGGTATAGGTCCCGTAGCCCTGCATTTTGCCGTTGTACCATTCGCCCTCGTATACGTCTCCGTCTTCAAAATAGAATGTACCCTCACCGTGCGGTTTTCCGTTCCTGGTCTCACCGAAATATGTACCTTTCGAGAAATACAATTTGTCTGCGCTTGCGGTTATCATCATCGGAGATGCCTGACTTCCGGGGAATACGGCGGGGGCAGTGCAGAGTGCGGATATTATAAGTGCCGATGCGATAAATGCTTTCTTTTTCATAAAGCTCATCCTTCCAAAAAAATACTTCCGATCTGATGCGGATCACGATCATGATGCCGTATCTGTCCTGTCCCTTGATACCGCAGCAATTTCAATTGTGTTGACTATATCATATCATATTATTCTCCGGAAAACAATGTCCCAAAGGGACACTTTTTTGTGAGGCACAGAAGTTTTGTTCTTTATTTATTAATATAATGTTCAGAAACGCGTAATTTACAATGACAGTATCATATGATATAATGTACAAAAGACACTTCTGTTTAACGCAGCATCAATTGCAATATATATAAATCTTGCCGTTTGGAGGGTCAGTATGGAAAAGAAAAGGCGAACTCTTAAATCAAGACTGCTCATGATGTCGGTCATACCTGTTGTGGCTGTCTGTCTAATCCTGGTCATTTATTACGTGCTTGTAAGCAACAACAAATTCATGTCCATGTATAAGGACGAAGGTCTGGCGCTGTCCGAAGCGTACAGTTATTCTGTCGAGCATACCATATCCATTCTGGCACAGCAGTTCGATGCTGTCACCAAGAATCCGGATATCGTCAACGAGAGCCTCAGCCTCGAGGACAGGAAGAAAATGCTCGCTGATAAAGCTTCTACCAGCTTGTTCAAGGATTTTGCGATAGCATATTCCAACGGAAAGACCTACAACGATACCGATATTTCCGAACGTGAGTATTTCAAGCAGGCGTTGTCTGCTCACGGAACTTATGTCTCCAGCCCCGTTGTCCGCAAGACCGACGGATCCATTACGATAATGGTCGGTCAGTATTTCAGTGCGAACGGTCAGGATTATGTAGTATACGGCGGTCTGCCCGCTGAGACATTCTCCGATATCATCAAGCAGGTACACTTCGAGGAGAACGGTATCGCATTCATTATGGATAAGACAGGCGTGATCGTCGGCACGAGCACCGATCTTGTCCCGCAGCTTACAGAGCTTGCCGGAGAGCATGATCTTGGCAGTTCGATGACGTCCGCAGCGGAAAAGATGTTGAAGAGCGAAGGGACGGGTACAGTCGAGTTCACTCTTTCGGGCAAAGAGTACATAGCCGCTTTTTCCAAGACTGACAGCGCCGAGGGCTGGTATATCGTTACCGCTACTCCCGAAAAGCCTATCAAAGATGATCTGGTAGCTTCTGTACTGACAATACTGATAATCGCGGCGATCATCATCACAATAGCAGTTGTTGTATGCGTTCTCCGTATAAAGAACATTTCCGGTCCCATCGCTGCTACGGCAGAGAGGATGCAGAGGATGGCACAGGGCGATGTCTCCTCACCTGCGCAGATATTCTCCACGAATGACGAGATCGAGACGATGTCCGAAGCGGCAAACGAGCTCGTTACCAACATGAATGCTATAATCAATGACCTCTCATACGTGCTCAGCTCCGTTGCGAAGGGCGATCTTACCGTAGCTCCCGGTGTGGCATATTCCGGTGATTTCAATCAGATAAAGGATTCGGTCGAGAATATCCTTGGTTCGCTCAATGATATCATGTCCGGAGTGAATGTGAGCAGCGAGGAAGTCCTCAGCGGCTCCGACCAGATGGCGGAAGGCTCGCAGATACTTGCAGACGGCACAACAAGACAGGCTTCGGCGATAGAAGAGATCTCCGCGACAATAGCGGATGTATCCTCGCAGATCGCTGCCACCTCCAAGAACGCTTCCAAGGCGGGCGATCTTTCCAAGCAGACCGAAGAAAAGGTCATCTATCAGGACGGCGAGATCAGGAATATGGTCAACGCCATGAACGATATCAGTGAAACATCCAAGAAGATCGAAAATATCATCAAGACCATCGAGGATATCGCTTTCCAGACAAATATCCTCGCGCTCAATGCCGCTGTAGAGGCTGCAAGAGCGGGTGAAGCAGGCAAGGGCTTTGCGGTAGTCGCAGATGAAGTCCGCGTGCTCGCATCCAAGAGCGCCGAAGCCGCAACAAGCACGACCTCTCTTATCACCGCATCTATCCAGGCTGTGGAGAACGGCGTGAAGATCGCGCTCGCAACAGCCGAGACCATGAAGGAAGTACGCGATATATCCACCCAGACCGCCGATCTCATTTCGGAGATAGCTGCTGCAAGCAAGGAGCAGAACAACTCCATTATACAGATCACACAGGGCGTATCGCAGATATCCGATGTCATCCAGAGGAATTCCGCTACTGCGGAAGAGTCTGCAGCATCCTGCAAGGAGCTTTCGGGACAGTCGAAAAAGCTCAAGCAGCAGGTCGCAAGATTCAGGGTCAGAAATCACAGATAAATACAGAACCATTCCTTTCTGTTTGTTGTTTGTAATGTTTCGGAAAACGTACCGGCACAGTCCGGTACGTTTTCTTTATGTATAACGATCAGACCCGCCATACGACTTCGGCGGTCATTCTGATAGGCTTGCTCTGTATGCGCTGCAAAAAGCTGACCGATGTGATAATGACAGCGCTTGCCTTTGTGTTCTCGCTGGGGATACTCGTCTGCTTCGCGGGGGCTTTATTCATGAGAAAAGGCTCGTTTTCTCCCTTATTCGTACCTGACAGCTCCGCTGTATCGCAGATAATAAAGCTGCCGATAGATACGCTGAAAATGGATATGTCGTTCGTGCGCGATGCTTTTGATAAGGACGGAGCCAGGGATGTCCGTATGATAGAGCTCATAATCGACATAGCTGAGCATCTCGGCATACCGGTAGTCGCGGAAGGCGTCGAGACCGAAGAGCAGTTTTCCATGCTGAAAGAATTTGGCTGCGATATAGTACAGGGGTATTATTTCTCGAAGCCCGATCCCGCAGATGAATTCGTTAAATTTATCGAAGCAGGGGACAGATGATCCGGGGACTGAGACCACATACACGAATATATAGTGCGTGCTCAATAACCGCCTACGGGCGGTTATTGGCAGAAGCGGCTGCTTACAGCCGCTTCTGCTGCTGCAAATCAAAGATTTGCAGTGAACTACCTGATTAATGTCTGTTTATTGCTGACCTACGGTCAGCAATAGTGCAAGATTTTTGGGCTTATCAGCTCAAAAATCTTGCACTCAAAAAGCCGAAAAGCACTCCGAAGTTGCACTATTACGTACTTTTCGGCTTTTTGAGCAGACA
>JAILFE010000137.1 GCA_024697725.1 Oscillospiraceae bacterium | reverse complement strand
GCATTAAGCTCATCGGGAGATATCATCCCGCCGTCAAGCGCGGCAAAGCAAAGGCTCGAAGCTCTTTGCAGACGAAGCTGCGGCGGCGCACATATGATACTGCCGCTGCCGTATTTTTCACAAAGCGCCTCGGCGTGATCTCCCACGACATACACTCTGCCGTATCCCGCGCATTCCGCCGCGATATCGGAAACAGACATTATCCTGTCGTCCGTGAGCCTTTTCACCTCTGTCCCCGATATCTTAAAAAATGCGCCGTATACAAGCTCCCCGCGTGCATACATCGCACTGCATACCACACAGTCTATCCCGCGGAAATTGTACGCGAGCGACATCAGCGTCGATATCCCCGCGCATTTTATGTCCGCTGCCATGCACATACCCTTCACGGCGGCTATACCGATACGAAGTCCTGTGTATGAACCGGGGCCCTTTGCGGCGGCTATGCAGTCTATATCCCTGAATGTGACCTCGGCGGCATCCATGACGCGCCTGCACATCGGCATTATGACCTGCGAATGGGTCAGCCGGGTGAATACGCTCTCCTCGGCGATGATGCGTCCTTCATTACAGACGGCAGCCGAGGCGGTATGCCCCGATGTCTCAATCCCAAGCACTGTCAAAGCGTTCATCTCCTGTAACGGTGATCCTGCGTTCATTCTCGCCTGTCACCGCAATATCTATGATTATAGTTTTTTCGGGCAGAAGCTCCGATATATTCTCCGACCATTCGACAGCGATAACGCCGTCCTCCTCCATATAATCGTAAAAGCCCGTGGTCTCGAGCGCTTCCTCGTTCATTATGCGGTACATATCAAAATGGAAGAGCGAAAGCTCTCTGCCGCGGTATTCGTTTATCAGCGCAAAGGTCGGGGAGGATACATTGTCGGGGAGCCCCATTCCGAGCGCGAGCCCGCGTGTGAACGTGGTCTTGCCCGCTCCGAGCCCACCCCTGTAGGCGATGATATCGCCGCTTTTCAGAAGCGAGCCTATCTTTTCGGCAAATGCTATCGTTTCCTCCGGAGAGGAAACGCATATCTCATGACTGTGCTTCAATTCAGATATCCTCCAGCAGATCAAGCTGATTTATAAAATCATCTCCGCTGCCGGAGCGTCTGTCCGACGGACCCTGACAGCTTATGCAGTTTTCCTTCCTGTGTATCGAGATTATGCTTATCTTCTCACAGAAAAAGCCGATATGGTCATCCTCGAGCGAGCGTATGCGGTAGCGCTTTCTTTCGGAATAGCCGTATTTTTCGGTGTTGATTATATCAAATCCGAAAAGCGGCGTCCTCAGTCCGATACAGCCTATCTCGAACTCGCTCACATTTTCAAATATCACGTCTGCGGAAAATTTCACCGGCTCGTTGCTGTAGAGCGTCATGGATATGAACGGCACCTTCACGCCCTCCGAGCCGATACCGCCATAGTAGCTGAATTCGCCGAACCAGTCGAAATTATACCAGTAAAAATCGGGGGCAAATTCGGCGATCTGATCGACACCGTATATCTCATGGAAATTATGCTTGAGCGCACACGGCTCTTCGGTATGAGGCATATTCTTCCTCATACCCATCGCAGATCTTTCAAATCCGAGCTTTTCGTACCAGCTCACAAGGCTGTCCTCGCAGAAAAGCTGGACATTCATCTTATATATACCGGTCTGGCAGTAATCAGCGAGGCGGCTGACTATCTGTGCGCCTATACCGTGGCGGCGGTATTCGCTGCGCACGCATACGCCGCTCATGACAGCGGCGATTATACCGTCTGATGCAACTCTGCCGAGCCCGACGAGCAGATCTCCGTCATAGGCGTAGACCGAGCAGAAGCTTTCGTTGGCGCGTTCGATATCCGCATCGGTATATCCTTTCAGGTTATACCATTCAAGAGATGTATAGAGATCAATAATATCCTGTTCCTTTTTCAGTTCCCAGAAATATTCTATCTGCGGCTCGTGATCTATCTTATATTCGGGTACGTAATCATTCCCGTAGCTTATCTGGTCCAGACCTACACACCCCCTTGTGTGCTGCTGATCTCCGATAATTCCGCCTGTACTGCGCGTATCACTTCATCGTGTCATTGCGCGGTCAGTTCCCGACGTTTGTTATCTTTGTCCCTTCGTTGTCGATATGGAGCTCGTGTATCTTCCAGCTTCTGAGTCCTGCCTTGTCGAGCGCAAAGCGGAACTTTCCCGTGAAAAATGTGTTCTTGTCATCGACTATCATCATCAGCGATGAGCCTGCGCCGCTGATATATGCGGCATACGCCCCGAGGGAATAAGCCGTATCGAACACTTCCTTCGCATGAGGGATGAGCTCGATCCTGTAAGGCTGATGGAGCCTGTCATCGACCGCTGTCCTGAGGTTCTCGTATTTTCCCGTCAGCAGCGATGCGCTGAACAGCGCCGCACGGGAAAGATTATATACCGCGTCCTTGTGAGATACCTCCTTCGGAAGGCAGGCTCTCGCCTTTTCGGTCTTCAGCTCCTGATCCGGCACTGCCACCACGAATTTGAGAGTGGTATATACCTCCTGCTTGACCCAGTGGACGCGCTTTCCGTCGAATACCGCCGTAACTATCCCTCCGAGAAGGGCAGGAGCGGTGTTGTCGGGATGTCCCTCGATCTGCGCCGCAAGATCAACTGTCTCATCGAGCGTAAGCGGCTCTCCCATAAGCCTGTTCGCCCCCGCAAGACCCGCGATTATGCAGGCGCTGGAGCTGCCCAGTCCTCTTGCCATAGGGATATTGTTGGTCTGGACTATATGAAGTCCCTTGAAGCTTTTTCCGCAGATATCGTAAAGTGTCTTTGCGGAATCGTAGACCATATTGCTTTCGTCTCTGGGGATATCGGTATTATCCGCCGATTCGATGCAGATACCGTCATATTCCTCCATATCCACGTAGTTGTAATATGTGAGCGCGAGACCGAGTGCATCAAAACCTGCACCGAGATTAGCGCTCGTGGCGGGTATCCTTATATTTATCATCGCGCACCCCCGTTATCACAGATCAAGCACCATTATCCTGCCAAGTACGTTGCCGCCGCATTCTCCGAGCTTTTCATCTATCAGGCGCTCCTGCATCTTCGGAGTGATGAATGCGATCTCATTTTCAGGAGCGTTCTCACAGGACAGAAATTCGGGCGTATTAAATATACTCTCTATATCCTCGCGTTTTGCTCCGTCCATACGCACATACATACTGATCTCGGCATCGAGATGATCCTCGATAAAGCTGTTGTCGGCGCTGTCCTCCCATGTCTGGGATACAGAGGTGCTCTTCATCTTGGCGGCATCTATGATATCGCCGAGCACCGCGCTCGCTGTCGGGAACTTGCCCGCGCCGCGCCCGTAGAACATCACCTGGTCGAAGCCGTCGCCGTATACCATTATCCCGTTGAAAACATCATCTATGTATGAGAGCTGGTTAGCGCGGCACACGAATGCGGGACGCACCTCGGGAAGTATCTTCCCGTCGGGGAGCTTCTTTACAAAGCCTATGAGCTTGACTGCTCCGCCCCATGCATCCGCATATCTCACATCTTCGGCAGTTATCTTAGTTATGCCCTCACAGTATACCCATTTGGGGTATACGTGTCTGCCGAAGACGAGCGACGAAAGGATGCATATCTTTCTGCACGCATCATGCCCCTCGATATCCGCTGTGGGATCCTTCTCGGCGTATCCCAGTCTCTGCGCAAGGCTGAGAGCTTCATCGAGCTGCATATTTTCGTTTATCATCTTTGTGAGTATAAAATTGGTAGTGCCGTTGAGTATTCCCGCCACCGCCGTGATATCGTTCCCCGCAAGGCAGCGGTGGAGCGGACGGATTATCGGGATAGCGCCGCCTGTGGAGGCTTCAAACAGGAAATTGCAGCCATGCTCCTTTGCGGTCTTCAGAAGTTCCGCGCCCTTTTCGGCGACAAGCTCCTTATTGGACGTGACAACGCTCTTTCCGTGTTCAAGGCACTGCTTTACAAAGCCGTAGGCGTATTTCAATCCGCCCATCACCTCGGCAACTATCTTAACATCATCGTCATTCAGGATATCATCGATACTCTTTGTGAATTTATCCGAATAAGGAAGTCCGGGGAAATCCCTTATATCAAGGATATACCCCAGCTCGAGATCGAGCTTGTTCTTCCGGTTTATCATATCCCTGTTCCTGAGGAACAGTTCCACCGTTCCCGAGCCTACGACACCGTGACCCATTACTGCTATCTTTGTCATGATTCGTTTCATTCCTTTCAGATATATATATGTTCTCTGCCGCTTAAAAGAAGCGGAAAGTCATTCTCCCGATATCAGCCGCATCTCTACGACACCGTCGATCTGTGAGAGCATCTTTATGAACTGCGAAGGATCGGGCGAGTTTTCATTGAGCTTCACGGTCGCAGTGACCGAGGCGGCTCCGTCAACAGGTACGCTCTGATTGAGTGTCATTACATTCATGCCGCTCTGATGTATCGAATTCAGCAGGCTCGACAGAACGCCGGGCTCATCCCTTAATACGGCAAAAATTGATATTATCTTGTGCGTGAGCTTTTCATCATAGGTGAACACGCTGTAGCGGTATTTATAGTATGCGCTGCGCGAGATGCCCATCCGCTTGCACGCCGCAGCGGAGCTTTTTTCCTCGCCGCAGGCAAGAAGCCTTTTCACCTCTATCACCTTGGTGAATATTTCGGGCAGAACATCCCGGCTTATAACAACATATCCCAAGCCGTCCATAATTCAAAACTCCC
>JAILFE010000122.1 GCA_024697725.1 Oscillospiraceae bacterium | reverse complement strand
CCTATCGTACTGTTCTTGACCTCGACAAAATCGCCGATCTTGACGCCGTTCCCGATAACGCTTCCGGGGCGCAGCTGTACGAACGGACCTATCTTTACGTTGTCCCCGACCCTGCTGTCGTGAGCCTGCACCGCATTGAGCACGGTGCCGCTGCCGATCTCACAGTTGTCTATAACACATCCCGGACCTATCACACAGTCTTCCCCGATGTCCGTCTTCCCGGAAAGGATAGTCCCCTGGAGTATCTTTGTCCCTTTTCCGATACTTACGTCCCTGCCAATCGAAACGCCGTCGGTGCAGACAAATTCAACGCCTTCGTCGAGGAATTTCTCGATTATCGCTTTTCTTGCGGTATCATTCAGCATCAGCAGCCCGCGGCGGTCATTCGCTCCGAGCACGGAATCCGGGTTCGGCGATATGTAAGCATTTGCGCGGTACCCTGCATTTATCAGGATGAATATCGTATCGGTGAGATAATACTCGTTCTGCGCATTATCCTGATTGAGACTGCCGAGAGCGTCTATCAGCCTTTCGCAGCCGAACCAGTATGCCCCCGAATTTATCTCATGTATCTTCTTCTGCTCGACCGATGCGTCCTTTTCCTCAACGATTCCCGTGATGCCGTCATCCGAGCGGAGTATCCTGCCGTAGCCGTGCGGATCGTCCACCTCGGCGGTTATCACCGTGACAGCGTTCTTCTCCTTTTCGTGGAGCTCAAGGCTCTTTTTTATCGTTTCGGAATCAATGAACGGCGCATCGCCGTTGAGTATCAGCACATTGCCGTCCTTGTGAGCGCGTATGAAATCACGCGCCATCATAACGGCGTGACCCGTCCCCAGCCTTTCGGGCTGCAGCACGGTAGGATATCTCCCGTTCAGATATCCCTCGATGACCTGTGCGCCGAATCCCGTAACAACGCACATATCGGTCAGACCTGCGCCCTCGCACGCCTTTATCACCCATTCGAGCATAGGCTCGCCGAGGACCTCGAACATAGGCTTCGGAAGCTGTGACCTCATCCGCTTGCCCTGTCCGCCCGCAAGTATGACCGCGCAGCTTTCACTCATATAAGCATTATCTCCTTTGCATATCATATCAGCGCTTTGCCGGGACACTGCACGGGCGTGCCGCACACGCCGTCATTTCTTCCGGTTCTTCTTCTGAGCGGAAAAGTTCCCGTCCTTGCTGAAGAAATAGAATCTCGGCGCGCTGTTGTCGGTTGTATAGAATACGACCTGATCGTTATATACTATCGGCTGGCATTCGGAGAGCTTTACATCCGCAAAAGCATGGATGCTGCCCTTCTTTCTGCCGTATTCGTCGAGCATTGCGATATACAGCTTCGTTTTGCTGTCCTTAGTCTCGTTCCAGAGCAGCATAAAGCTGCTGTCCGATATCTTTACGAGCTTGGGCTTTGATATGGAAATACCGCTGCCGTCCGCGTATTTCGTGAAATATGCCGGAGCCTGCGTCCCCGTGCCGTCGAGCGGCACTCTGAGCACGAATACATTGCGCTGATCGTGCTTTGCCCAGCCGCTGTCCTGCGAAACGGTATTCCCCGCGATAAGGACGTTTTCATCGTTCATCTCGGCTCCCCCGAGCGAGAGACCGGTGTAATTGTCCCCGGTATCGCCCTTTATCCTGAGTGCAAGGAGATATGCGATATCGGATCCGCCGGAATATCCGCTTATCATAAATACGTTGATCCCGCGGTTATATGCATCTCCGTGGTGGACCGTGAATACATATCCGTATCTCTCAAGGATATACTGATCGAAGGAATGGCTCACATATTCAGCATATTCCGGACTTGCGACATTATACTGTGTCCTTGTCGCCTTCATATCGGATGTTCTGATAAAAAACGACATATTCGCCTGATGGTTATACCCATCGGAAGAGGTGTACATGGTATGGCACGCCTCTATAAGCAGCATACTGCCGTCGGCATTTTCGGTCATCCTCGGACAGCCGGCATCGAACGGGATGTGTGTGTTCATACCGTAAAAGCTCACGCTGTCAAGGCGTTTCATGCCCTTGGTATACTTTACCACCCGCACGACCTCGCGCGAATCGCTGTCACCGGTATTTTCCTGCCCGAAAAGGATATAGTTGTAATCCTTCCCGCGTAAAATCCGCCGAATAACGGAAGCTCGGACTTTATCGTGCCCTTGCCCTTATATCTGAAGGAAGAATCGTATTTTTCGAGTATTATCTTCTCGTCCGTATTTTCCAGACGGTAGAGATAACCGCCGCTCTCATACAGATAGGAATCGATCGGATCCGCCCAGGTATAGGAATAGATATCGGCATTCGACGTTTTTTCGCCTTTTTTTGCATCGGCATAATAATATCCGTCGGCATATGCCCTCACAGGGATCACAGCGGACATCAGCATAAGACACATCAGTGAAAAGATGACCGGGATCAGCTTTTTCATATCCATATGACATACCTCCGCATATCTGCCGTGGCAGGCAACATTCTTCTCTTATATTATCTCATAAAAAACGTTTATTTTCAAGTGCAATAATGCACTATCATCTCAATACTTCATAAATTTGGCTAAAATATACAAAAAAACAGGACTCATTTTCTTATATATGCACAGTAGAAATAGGCAAAGTTTTCTGATATAATATATATATACCCGGATGAATGAAGATAACCGGAAACCAAAACATTACTATTTTTGGAGGTAAAAAAACAAATGGCGAAGAAGTATTGCTATCTTTTCTCCGAAGGCGACGCAACAATGAGAGAGCTCCTCGGCGGCAAGGGCGCCAATCTTGCAGAAATGACCAAGATAGGCCTTCCTGTACCCCAGGGCTTTACTATTTCCACAGAGGCGTGCACTCAGTACTATGAGGACGGCAGAAAGATCAACGACGAGATCATGGCTCAGGCTATGGAATGCGTTAAGAAAATGGAAGAGATCAACGGAAAGAAGTTCGGCGATCTCAAGAATCCCCTGCTCGTTTCCGTACGCTCCGGCGCAAGAGCATCCATGCCCGGCATGATGGACACCATCCTCAACCTCGGTCTTAACGACGACGTTGTTGCTGCTATGATCGCAGGCAACTCCGACCCCGCTTTCGAGCGCTTTGTTTACGACTCCTACAGACGTTTCATCCAGATGTTCTCTGATGTCGTTATGGAAGTCGGCAAGAAGTATTTCGAGCAGCTCATCGACAAGATGAAGGCTGAAAAGGGCGTAAAGTTCGACGTTGACCTCACCGCTGCCGATCTCAAGAATCTCGCAGAACAGTTCAAGGCTGAGTACAAGAATCAGCTCGGCAAGGACTTCCCCTCCGATCCCGTAGATCAGCTCAAGCTCGCTATCGAAGCCGTTTTCCGTTCCTGGGACAACCCCAGAGCGAACGTTTACCGCCGCGACAACGATATCCCTTATTCCTGGGGTACTGCTGTCAATGTAATGCCTATGGTATTCGGCAACCTCAACAACGAGTCCGGTACAGGCGTTGCCTTCACACGTGATCCCGCAACAGGCGAAAAGAAGCTCATGGGCGAGTTCCTCAAGAACGCTCAGGGCGAAGACGTTGTTGCCGGTGTCCGCACTCCTATGCCCATCGCTCAGATGGAGCAGGAATTCCCCGAGGCTTATGCAGAATTCGTAAAGGTATGCGATACTCTCGAAAAGCACTATCACGATATGCAGGATATGGAATTCACCGTTGAGAACAGGAAGCTCTATATGCTCCAGTGCCGCAACGGAAAGAGAACAGCTCAGGCTGCTCTCAAGATCGCCTGCGATCTCGTTGACGAGGGCATGAAGACAGAGGAAGAGGCCGTTCTCATGATCGACCCCAGAAACCTCGATGCACTTCTCCACCCCCAGTTCGATACAAAGGCACTCAAGGCTGCTACTCCTATCGGCAAGGGTCTCGGCGCTTCTCCCGGAGCTGCCTGCGGCAAGGTCGTATTCACAGCCGATGACGCAGAGGCTTGGAACGCAAGAGGCGAAAAGGTCATCCTCGTCCGTCTCGAGACATCTCCCGAGGATATCACAGGCATGAAGGCTTCCCAGGGTATCCTTACAGTACGCGGCGGTATGACATCCCACGCTGCAGTCGTTGCACGCGGAATGGGTGAATGCTGCGTATCCGGCTGCTCCGAGATAGTTATGGACGAAGAGAACAAGAAGTTCACACTCGCAGGCAAGACCTTCAGCGAAGGCGACTTCATCTCGATCGACGGTACAACAGGAAACATCTATGACGGTGTTATCCCCACAGTCGATGCAAAGATCGCCGGCGAGTTCGGCAGAGTTATGAGCTGGGCTGACAAGTACAGAAAGCTCAAGGTAAGAACAAACGCAGATACTCCGACAGACGCAAAGAAGGCAAGAGAGCTCGGCGCAGAGGGCATCGGTCTCTGCCGTACAGAGCATATGTTCTTCGAGCCCTCGAGAATCGCTGCTTTCAGAGAGATGATCTGCTCCGATACAGTTGAAGAGAGAGAAGCTGCTCTCGCAAAGATCGAGCCCATGCAGCAGAGCGATTTCGAGAAGCTCTATGAAGCACTCGAAGGCGAGCCTGTTACTATCAGATTCCTCGATCCTCCTCTTCACGAATTCGTTCCCACTGAGGAAGCTGACATCGAGGCACTCGCAAAGGCACAGGGCAAGACAGTACAGAGGATCAAGGAGATCATCTCGTCGCTCCACGAGTTCAACCCGATGATGGGTCACCGCGGATGCCGTCTCTGCGTAACATTCCCCGAGATCGCCAAGATGCAGACAAGCGCAGTTATCAAGGCTGCCATCAACGTTAAGAAGAGCCATCCCGACTGGAACGTAAAGCCCGAGATCATGATCCCGCTGGTAGGCGAAGTCAAGGAATTCGTATTCGTAAAGAAGATCGTTGTTGCAACTGCTGACGCTATCATCAAGGAAGCAGGCGCAGATCTTGAATACGAGGTCGGCACAATGATCGAGATCCCGAGAGCTGCACTCACAGCTGACGAGATCGCAAAGCAGGCTGACTTCTTCTGCTTCGGTACAAACGACCTTACTCAGATGACATTCGGCTTCTCGAGAGACGATGCAGGCAAGTTCCTCGGCGCTTACTACGATGCAAAGATCTATGAGAACGATCCGTTCGCAAAGCTCGACAGAACAGGCGTAGGCAAGCTCATGGATATGGCTTGCAAGCTCGGCAGACCCGTTAATCCCAAGCTCCACTGCGGTATCTGCGGCG
This sequence comes from Oscillospiraceae bacterium, assembly GCA_024697725.1. Classification (GTDB taxonomy): domain Bacteria; phylum Bacillota; class Clostridia; order Oscillospirales; family Ruminococcaceae; genus RGIG4694. Next base: position 912 of record JAILFE010000122.1, on the reverse strand, counting down.
AGCACGGCGGTGACCCGTACTCCGTAGAATTCTGCAACGAGATCGGTCTTGACTATGTTTCCTGCTCGCCGTTCAGAGTACCTATCGCAAGACTCGCGGCTGCTCAGGCTGCAATCAATGCAAAGAAGTAATTTCCAAATACGTCAAAACCGGCGATTTTACGCTGTTTCAGGGCGATGCTAAGGATTATCTCTACAGCAAGTCCACTAAGCGTATATTACTGAATTGGCGGGATATTCACGTTAATGTATTTATCTGAATAAAACAAAAAGGCTCTCACAGTTTTATGCTGTGGGAGCTTTTTTTGTGGCTTGAAATATGGGAGTTTTACGTAAAAGTGTGTTTTATTTGACAAATTTTTACGTAAAATGCGTTTTTACTTGACACTTGACTTTTTCGCTTCCATATAGTATAATTACCATAAACCTGCGCATAATGGAATTTAGAACACGTTGTAAACCTGCGCATTTAGGAATATACAAGTGAGCTTGAACCTCAGCTTCAAAGAAGACATTGTATGCATTCCGCCTTATATGACGATATGTCTATGACAAAAATACCGCCGTTCAGGAACAATACCTGAACGGTGGATAATTTTTTGTAATCATCATTCAATATAATTTCCAAGTTTAGCTATATGTAATAGCTGTTTTACACTTCGACTACAGCACTTTCCTATAGCATCCCTTACCTAAGAATTCAATAAAACCTTTATCTCGCAAGAACTGAAGTTGCTGTCTGATTTTTGCTTCCACATTATTGTTATTGATGTGCTTTTTCTGTAATACCTCAACATAACCATATACATCGCTTAAAGTAAATTCTGTTTTTGGGATATCATTGATACAACTGAGTACATCAAGCAGCCAACCTCTTGAATCAATTGACTTTGTACGAAGCTGTTTAATCCGA
>JAILFE010000111.1 GCA_024697725.1 Oscillospiraceae bacterium | reverse complement strand
TACGGAACGCACCTGAGCGCACACCGCATCAGCCCATTTTTCGTCGCAGTAGCCGAGAGAGTTCGTTCCTATGCCGCTGCCGAAATCTATGTATTCCTTTCCGTTTTCGTCATGCGCCGTGCTGTCCGAGCAGTTTTCCATAACGACATCATACCTGCCGTATGTCTGCATGACATATTCATTGAATTTTTCTATAGTATTCATTTATATCACCATCTTATCTCTGAAATAAATTGCCGTACGTTCAGTCCGTCACCCTTTTCATAAGCTCAATGAATGTGGGAAGGGTCCTGAACGGGGTCTTGCTAAGCTCGTCTTCGAGCTTGTCGGGGGAATTGTCCGCAAGCTTTTTCGGAAAAGTCCGGTGCTCCGAAAAAGTATGCGTATCTCCATTCGTATCGGTTATCGTAAGTTCCGTTTCCCATATCACCTTATCATGGAAAAGCGTATCCCGCAGATAATGTGATTCCGATGTAACGAAGGAAATATCAGAAAGCATATATATGCTCATATGCCGTTTATAGATGAATGTCACCTTCTGATAGTCGGCGTAGTAATAGCCCCTTGCTTTTCCCAAAAAGTGTACTATCGGGATCGCAAGAAGTATCCCTGCCGCCGTTCCGATAATATGGGATCTGCCCGAAAGGAACAGAAACAGGACAAACGATATCGTAAGCGAAACCGCAAGGCTTATCCCGTCGTATTTCTCATATTTACCGTTGAAACTCATATGAACTGCGTTCCTATGCCTTCATTCGTAAGCAGCTCGACAAGTATCGAGTGGGGGACTCTGCCGTCGATGATGCAGGTCTTGTGCACACCTCTGCGTACTGCTTCGACACAGCATTCTATCTTGGGTATCATACCGCCGCTTATTATGCCCTGACGCTTCATGAACGGCACCTCGCTCACATGGACCGTGGGGATAAGTGTGGAGGGGTCGTCCTTGTCGCGGAGAAGCCCTGCGATATCTGTCATCAGCACAAGATTTTCGGCTCCCAGCTCTGCGGCTATGCGTGAAGCTGCGGTGTCGGCGTTGATATTGTATACCTCTCCGTTCTTTCCGCAGGTGACTGTGGATATAACGGGGATATAGCCGTTGTCGAGAGTATCGAGCACTGGCTTTGTGTCTACCGCATCTATCTCTCCGACAAAGCCGAGATCGACATCTCCTTCCATCTTGTGAGCGGAGATCATACCGCCGTCTATGCCGCAAAGACCTATGGCCTTTCCGCCGTATTCGGCAAGTCTGGAAACGAGTTCCTTGTTCACCTTGCCCGCGAGCACCATTCTAACGATATCGGCAGTGTCCTCGTCGGTATATCTCAGACCGTTGACGAACCTGCTCTCGATGCCCACTCTTTTGAGCATCTGATTGATCTCGGGGCCGCCGCCGTGAACGAGCACTATCTTTATGCCGACCAGTGTGAGGAGCACGATATCGCTCATCACCGCGCTTTTCAGCTCGGGATTTGTCATGGCGTTGCCGCCGTATTTTATAACTACTATCTTATTGCTGTATTTTCTTATGTATGGGAGCGCATCTATCAGTATGCGCGAGCGCACGCTGTTTGATACTGCCTCTGGTGTTTCATTCATAGTATGCACCGCCGTTCTGTCAGGATCTGTAATCGCCGTTGATCTTTACATATTCGTATGTAAGATCGCAGCCCCATGCCGTTGCTTCGGAATCTCCCGCATTGAGGGATATGAGCACCTGTATCTCGTCGCAGCGGAGTATCTTTGCCGCCAGTTCCTCGGAGAAGTCAAGGCAGGCGCCCTGTCTGCATACCGATATCCTTCCGGCTTCGCTTGCCATATCTACATCTATCTTACCGATATCAACATCCGCTGCGCTGTAGCCTATCGCGCAGAGTATTCTGCCGACATTGGCGTCCTCACCGAATATCGCAGCCTTGAAGAGATTTGACATAATTACCGATTTTCCGACGATCTTTGCAGTATCAAAATCGGGAGCGGAGGATACCGTGCATTCTATCAGCTTTGTGGCTCCCTCGCCGTCCTTTGCCATTTTTCTTGCGAGCACCCTGAGCACCTTTTCAAGCTCTGCCCTGAATATGCCGTAATCCTCGTTCTCGCTCTCTATACGCGGATTTCCCGCTGCGCCGTTTGCCATTACACAGCACATATCGTTCGTGGACATATCGCCGTCCACCGAAACGCAGTTGAGCGTGCGCTGTATCACATCGGAAAGAGCCTTGCGGAGCATATCGGGGGATATATCCGCATCGGTAGTCAGGAAGGTGAGGTTCGTCGCCATATTCGGACATATCATGCCCGAGCCCTTGAGCATACCGCCGAGCGTGCATTCCTTACCGGAGAGGGAGAATCTCACGGCGCATTCCTTTTCTACCGTATCGGTAGTCATTATAGCGCGTACAGCCTCGGTGTTGCCCGTTTCGGAAAGACCCTCGCACAGAGGAGCGATGCCCTTTTCGATAGGCTCTATCGGGAGCACCTGTCCTATAACTCCCGTGGATGCGACGATAACGTCATTTTTGTCGATACCGAGCTTATCTGCAAGAAGTACGCACATCTTTTCGGCTTTTTCCTCGCCGTCTGCATTGCAGGTGTTGGCATTCACCGAATTGCAGATGATCGCCTGTGCATAGCCGTCCGCGATATTTCTTTTTGTGACGATGAGCGGTGCGCCCTTTACCTTGTTTGAGGTATATACCGCTGCTGCTGCGGCTCTCTTTTCGCTGAATACTGCCGCAAGATCGTTTTTCTTACCGGCGTTGGGGTTGAGATTGGCTTTGAGTGTCTCATCACCGGAATTGCTCGCGGCGATCACCTTATGAGCGAGCCCGCAGTGTACGCCGTTTGCCTTATATCCCCTGGCGGCACAGACGCCGCCCTCTACGAATTTGTCTTCCATAGTACTTCTCCTCATATTTTTGTGTCCTTCTTTGAATGGACGTGTCTGTAATCGCCGTTCACCTTTATGTAATTCTCCGTGAGCGTACAGCCCCATGCCTCCGCCTGTGCCGTACCGCTGTGAAGGTCGATGACCATTGATATCCCGTCTTCCGCGAATATCCTGTCCCTGTCCTCCTCGGAGATGATGCGCCGCTTTCCCTGACGGAAAAGATATATCCTTCTGCCGCCTGCCTTGATAAAGATATCGGTCTTTGTTATATCTATATCCGCTCCCGTGCTGCCTGCTGCTGCGATGATACGTCCCGTGTCGGCATTTTCCGAGCCGAATGCGATCTTTATCGAATCGGAGCATATCACAGCCTTTGCGGTCTTTTCGGCTGAAAGCTCATCGTCGGCGCCTGTGCATATGCACTCTATCAGCTTTGCGTCGGTATCTCCGTCCGCTGCGATCTCTCTCGAAAGATATCTCATTACCCTGTGCAGCGCCTGGGTGAATGAACGGAAATCCTCATCGCGGGAGGATATCATATCATTTCCCGCAAGTCCGTCCGAGAGTACGACCGCCATATCGTTTGTGGAGGTATCTCCGTCCACGCTGACGCGGTTGAAGGTCACCCTTGTGATATCGTTCAGGGCTGCCTGAAGCATCTCTGCGGATATATTGCAGTCGGTGGTGATAAAGCACAGCACCGTAGCCATATTGGGGTGTATCATCCCGCTGCCCTTGGCGATGCCGCCTATCCTGCAGACAGTGCCGCCTGCCGTGAAGCTGACTGCCGTTTCCTTTATTATGCGGTCGGTCGTCATTATGGCGTATGCGCAGTCCGCGCTGCCCTTGTCCGAGAGCTTTTCTGCGAGAGCGCCGATATTTTCCCGTATCGGTACGATATTCAGCGTCTTTCCGATAACGCCCGTTGAAGCGCAGATCACATCGTCAGGAGCTATCCCGAGAGCTTCTGCGGCGAGAGTACACATAAGCTCGGATTTTTCCTCGCCGTCGGGAGTGCAGGTGTTGGCATTTGTCGAATTGCATATCACCGCTCTTGCAGTACCGTTAGCGATATGCCTTTTTGTGACCGCTATCGGTGCGCCCTTGAGCTTGTTGTCGGTATATACCGCCGCCGCACGGCACGGCACGGTGCAGTATATCAGACCGAGATCGTATTTCCCTGGATTGCGGCTCAGTCCGGTATGCATCCCTGCGGCGGTGAAGCCTCTGGCGGCACAGACGCCGCCGTTTATCTTTTTTATCATAATATCATATGAGCGGATCAGACAAGACCCGTTTTTTCATCTATGCCCATCATTATATTCATGCACTGCACAGCCGCGCCCGATGCGCCCTTGCCGAGATTGTCGAGTCTGGAGCAGAGCATAACATAGTCGTCGTTGCCGTAAACGAATATCTCCATGAAATTCGTGCCTGAAAGCTTGTTCGAGAAAAGCACTGTTTCCTCCTCGCTGCCCTCGCCCGCAAACGGCATTACTTTTACGAAATATTCATCCTTGTAATGCTCGGACATCATTTCCCATACATCGTGGGCGGATACCTTTTTGGCGAGCGTTCTAAGCGGGAGCGGCACATTAACGACCATGCCGCTGTAGAATGATGCTGTGAGCGGACAGAACACCGGAGGATAGGAAAGCCCCGATACCGCCATCATCTCTTTGATGTGCTTGTGAGTCTTGCCCATTGCGTACTGTCTTGTGGAATCGAATTTGCTGTCTCTTGCGGGATCTTCATACTGTGCGATGAGCTTTTTCCCGCCGCCGCTGTAGCCGGATACCGCATGGCATACCACAGGCTGATAGGGCGCGGAAAATCCCGACTTTACCATCGGATACATCAGCGAGTTGAAGCCGCTGGCATAGCATCCGGGGACAGCTGTCCTCTTTGAGCTTTCGAGCGCCTTTCTGAGCTCTTTGGAAAGCTCGGGGAAGCCGTATGTCCAGCCGCTTTCGGTGCGGTGGGCGGTGGATGCATCGATTATCCTGACATTGTCGTTCTCGACGAGCGATACGGCTTCTACGGCCGCCGCATCGGGCAGGCAGAGGAACGTGAAATCGGAACTGTTTATGAGCTTTTTCCTCTCGGCGGGGTCTTTGCGCTTGTCCTCGTCTATCTCAAGTATCTCGATATCGCTCCTGTCTGCAAAGCGCTCGTATATTTTAAGTCCGGTAGTCCCTTCCTTGCCGTCTATGAATATCCTGAACATATAGCCAAACCTCTTTCATACAGTAATATATCCCGGCATCCTCACTCGCCGCGGCTTCTGAGCTGTGCCTTCAGCTTTTCTATCTGCACTGCAACAGCCTCGGGTGCGGGACCGCCGTCTGCTTTTCTCTGCATAACGCAGGTATCAAGATCTATTGCCTTGTATACATCCTCGTCGAACACATCGGAAAGGCGCTTGTATTCTTCCAGCGGAAGCTCTTCAAGAACGGTCTCTTTCTTTATGCAGAGCGCGACGAGAGTGCCTGTTATCTTATACGCATCGCGGAAGGGCATACCCTTTTTCACAAGATAATCAGCGCAGTCGGTCGCGTTGATGAAGCCCTTTGCTGCGGCGCGGCGCATATTTTCCTTGTTCACGGTCATAGTGGAGAGCATCGGGATAAAGGTCGTTATACAAAGCTTTACGGTGTCTATCGCGTCGAATATCGCTTCCTTGTCCTCCTGCATATCCTTGTTGTAGGCGAGGGGGAGCCCCTTCATCATAGAGAGCAGCGTCATGAGATCGCCGTATACTCTGCCGGTCTTTCCTCTGATGAGCTCGGTGATATCTGGATTTTTCTTCTGCGGCATTATCGACGAGCCGGTAGAGAACGCATCGGAGAGCTCTATGAATTTGAATTCCCAGCTGCACCACATTATTATCTCCTCGGAGAATCTCGAAAGATGCATCATCAGCAGCGAGATCGCCGAGCAGAGCTCTATGCAGAAATCCCTGTCCGAAACGCCGTCAAGGCTGTTGTATGTAATATCGCTGAATCCGAGCAGTTCGCATACTCTCTTGCGGTCTATCGGATAGGTAGTGGAGGCGAGCGCACCGCTTCCGAGAGGCATTATATCCATGCGCTTGTATGCGTCATCGAGTCTGCTGAGATCGCGTGCGAGCATCTGCGCGTATGCCATTATATGATGTGCGAAGGTTATCGGCTGCGCCCTCTGAAGGTGGGTATATCCCGGCATTACGGTATAGATATGCTCCTGTGCTATGGTCATCAGCGTTTCGATAAGGTCATGGACGAGAGACTGTATCTCCTTTGTCTGATCCCTGAGATATAGCCTGATATCGAGTGCGACCTGATCGTTCCTGCTGCGTGCGGTGTGAAGGCGCTTTCCGGTATCTCCGAGGCGTTCTGTCAGCACCTGCTCGATGAACATATGGATATCCTCGGCGTTGGGATCAAAGGAAAGACTGCCGCTGTCGAGATCTGCGAGTATGCCCTTCAACCCTTCTACGAGCTTTTCGCTCTCTGTCTTTTCGATTATGCCGCATTCCCCGAGCATCGTCGCATGGGCTATCGAGCCTCTGATATCCTGAGCATACATCCTTGCGTCAAAGGATATCGACGAATTGAAGTCATTTACTCTCGGGTCGGCTTCTGACGAGAATCTTCCCGCCCACATCATCTTTGCCATTTTATCGGTGATTCCTTTCGGTAAAATTATTCGGCTGCTTCTGTTTCTTCTGATCCTTCTGTATCCTCTGCGGCTGCCGATACTTCGGCGTCTGCCTCGGCGTTCTGTGCATCGACATATTCCTTCTGCTCGGCAGCGAGCTTTTCGTCGGTATAGTATATTCCGAAATCGGTCGCCTGCTCCTTTGTGAGCTTTACATAATTGCGGCTGCCGCTGTTGTTGGTCGTGGTCATGATGTTGCCGTCTATCGTTATATATGTCCCGACATTGTCCTTTTCGTATACGAGCATATCATCATCTATGCGGTAGGTGCCGGATTCTACGCAGCCGTCGTTCTTGTTGCCGTCGGAATCGGTATATCCGTAATGATTCACGATCTTGTTGTCTGAGGTGAATTCGATGAATGCATAGGACATCCCGAACATCGGAGTATCGACCTCCACGGGACCGCCCTGGACTACCCACAGCCCGATGATATCCGTACTGAGGTGTGCAAATTCGGGCTTTGTCTCGGCAGTCTCTTTTGTTGTTTCCGTTGACACCTCGGTAGTCTGTGCATCGGCAGACTGCGTGTCGGCAGGCTGCGTATCAACAGGGGCAGGCTGTGACGAGCAGGCTGTGAATACCGCTGCGCATACCAGTGCAAGCAGCGGTGCTGATTTTATAAATGATCTCATAGCTTTTTCTCCGTTTTCAAATTCCTTGACCGTGACATCATGCTCACGGTATATTGTCCCGCAGACGCGGGGATATATACATATTAAAAAACATTAAGGCAGCGCCGCACCTTTACGGCGCAGTGCTGCCAATAAGATATCCGGTCCCTTGTATGCTCTTATTTATTTTCAGAGTTTCTCTTTTCGTCGAGCTTTGCCTTCACCTTGATCGGCAGACCAAAGAGATTGATGAAGCCTGCGGAATCAGCCTGATTGTATACGTGATCCTCGTCAAAGGTTGCGACCTCTTCGCTGTAGAGAGTGTAGGGAGATGTAACGCCGGCATTGATGATATTGCCCTTGTAGAGCTTGAGCTTGACATCGCCCGTAACGGTCTCCTGTGTCTTGTCAACAAATGCGGACATAGCCTCGCGAAGGGGAGTATACCACTGACCGTCGTATACGAGCTCGGCAAAGTCGATTGCGAGCTTCTGCTTGTAGTGCTGTGTAGCCTTGTCGAGAGTTATGGTCTCGAGCACTTCATGTGCGTGATAAAGGATAGTTCCGCCGGGTGTCTCGTATACGCCGCGGGACTTCATGCCGACAAGTCTGTTCTCGACGAGATCGGCGATGCCGATGCCGTTCCTGCCGCCCATCTCATTGAGAGCGGTTATGACCGAAACACCGTCCATTTCCTTGCCGTTGACTGCTGTGGGGATGCCTTTTTCAAAGTGTATGGTCACATACTCGGGCTTGTCGGGAGCCTCATCGGGGGATACGCCCAGTTCAAGGAAGCCCTTCTTGTTGTAAAGAGGCTCGTTTGCGGGATCTTCGAGATCCATACCCTCGTGGGAGATATGCCAGAGGTTCTTGTCCTTGGAATAGTTTGTCTCGCGGCTGATCTTCAGAGGTATATTGTGAGCCTCGGCGTAGTCGATCTCTTCGTCGCGGGACATGATATCCCATTCTCTCCACGGAGCGATGATAGTCATATCCGGTGCGAACGCCTTGATCGTGAGCTCGAACCTCACCTGATCGTTGCCCTTGCCCGTGCAGCCGTGGCAGATAGCGTCGGCGCCTTCCTTCTTGGCGATCTCGACTATCCTCTTTGCTATTACGGGACGTGCGAAGGATGTGCCGAGGAGATATCTGTTCTCGTATACAGCCTGTGCCTTGAGCGTCGGGAATACGAAATCCTCTACGAATTCCTTCTTGAGATCCTCTATGTAGAGCTTGGATGCGCCTGTCTTTATAGCCTTCTCCTCGAGTCCGTCGAGCTCGGTGCCCTGTCCGACATCTCCCGAAACGGCGATGACTTCACAGTTATTGTAGTTTTCCTTGAGCCACGGGATGATTATGGATGTATCAAGTCCGCCCGAATACGCAAGAACGACCTTTTTGACCTCTTTTTTTTCAACCTTGTTCATCTGAAATGACCAGCCTTTCGTTATTTTTATATCAAATTGATACAGTATTTCCGGATCACTATATATTATTATACACGCTTTTTTGTCATTGTCAAGGGCATTTTGCATAAATCTTTAAATAATTCCGGGTTAATTGTTTGAATGATGTATATTTTTAAAAATATACAGTATATTTAGCGCGGGGATGTATATTTTTGCTGTGCATATCCTGACTGCTTTCCTATGGTATGCCGTGATCCTTGATTCTATGGTGCTGGAAGTGCCTGCATATCTGTTTTTTGTATACAATCTATAAAAATCGAACATATGTCTTGATTTTTGATGTCAATGGTGTAAATACACAAGAGATGATGACGATTTGGTGTCAGAATGCACAGAATATACAAACCTTTGATGACCGCCATACAACATATTGACTTTTAGCAAAAACGTGATACAATATATAGTACAGTCAAGCTGCAGAGAACGGCTGAAAAAATTGTCCTGAGGGGCTGCATAAATGCCGCTGCACAGAAGAATGATCCGTCCGCAGACTGCATGGGGCAGTGACTAACTGAGGGCGGATTTTCCGCCGACTGCCGGGATTTTACGGATATGTTCCGCGGCTTTGCGGCGTGGATAAGGAGATAGATGCAATGAAGATCATCAAAAGAAACGGCTCGGAAGAGGTATTCAATGTCGAAAAGATCAGGAACGCTGTTGTAAAGGCCAATAACAGCGTGAACGAGACAGAACGTCTTTCGGCTGAACAGATAGACGATATCTGCGTGAGCGTCACCGAGATATGCGAATCGCTCGGACGTGCGGCAGGTGTCGAGGAGATACAGGATATGGTCGAGATGAACATCATGAAGAATGATGCGTATCCCGTTGCCAAGAACTATATCACCTACCGTTATCAGCGTGCGCTCATAAGAAAGTCCAATTCCACCGACGACAGCATACTCAGTCTCCTTGAATGCAACAATGAGGAGATAAAGCAGGAGAATTCCAACAAGAACCCCACTGTCAACAGCGTACAGCGCGACTATATGGCAGGCGAGGTCAGCAAGGATATCACAAAGCGCCTGCTTCTGCCGCACGATATCGTAGAGGCGCATGAAAACGGGCTCATCCACTTCCACGATTCCGATTATTTCGCACAGCATATGCACAACTGCTGTCTCGTTAACCTTGAAGATATGCTCCAGAACGGCACGGTCATCAGCGAAACGATGATCGACAAGCCGAAGAGCTTTTCAACAGCCTGCAATATCGCAACGCAGATAATAGCGCAGATCGCGTCCTCGCAGTACGGCGGACAGAGCATATCGCTCGCGCATCTTGCTCCGTTCGTGCAGATAAGCCGCGAGAAGTTCCGCAAGGAAGTGCGCACTGAACTGAGGAACGAGGGGCTCGAATTCAACGATGACGATGTGAACCGCATCGCAGAGAGCCGCGTGAAGGAAGAGATCAACCGCGGCGTGCAGATAATCCAGTATCAGGTCATAACGCTCATGACCACAAACGGACAGGCTCCGTTCGTGACAGTATATATGTATCTCGATGAGGTGCCCGAGGGGCAGACAAGGGACGACCTTGCAGTCATCATCGAGGAAGTGCTCAGACAGCGCATCCAGGGCGTCAAGAACGAAAAGGGCGTATTCATCACGCCTGCATTCCCGAAGCTCATATACGCGCTTGAAGAGGACAATATCCACGAGGACAGCAGATATTATTATCTCACAAAGCTTGCCGCACAGTGCACCGCCAAGAGGATGGTCCCCGACTATATCAGCGCCAAGGTGATGACAGAGCTCAAAAAGGGCGATGTATATACCTGCATGGGCTGCCGCAGCTTCCTCACTCCCGACAGGTTCACCGATGCGGGTATCGGTAATATAGCAAATGCCCGCAACTATGTGCCGGGCAGACACAAGTATTACGGCAGGTTCAATCAGGGCGTCGTAACTCTCAATCTCGTAGATGTTGCCTGTTCCTCGGAGGGCGATATGGGCAGGTTCTGGAGCATACTCGATGAACGTCTCGAGCTTTGCTACCGTGCGCTGATGTGCCGCCACAACCGTCTGAAGGGCACTCTTTCCGACGCGGCTCCGATACTCTGGCAGTACGGTGCGCTCGCACGTCTCCAGAAGGGCGAGCCTATCACAAAGCTCCTTTACAACGGCTATTCCACGATCTCACTCGGATATGCGGGGCTCTGCGAATGCACGAGATATATGACAGGCAAGTCCCATACCGATCCGTCCGCAACGCCGTTCGCACTTGATGTTATGCAGAGGCTCAACGATGCCTGCGCAAAGTGGAAGTCGGAGACGAATATAGATTTCAGTCTCTACGGCACGCCGCTCGAATCTACCACATACAAGTTCGCAAAGTGCCTCCAGAAGCGCTTCGGCAAGATCGAAGGCGTCACCGACAAGAACTATATCACGAACAGCTATCATGTACACGTTACCGAGAAGATCAATGCGTTTGAAAAGCTGAAATTCGAGTCGCAGTTCCAGAAGCTCTCTCCGGGCGGCGCTATAAGCTATGTCGAAGTGCCGGATATGCAGAACAACATAGATGCCGTGCTGACCGTGATAAAATATATCTATGAGAATATCATGTATGCCGAGCTGAACACCAAGAGCGATTTCTGTCAGGTGTGCGGATATTCGGGAGAGATAAGGATCGTCACGGATGATTCCGGAAAGCTTGTCTGGGAATGTCCCAACTGCGGCAACCGCGATCAGAACACCATGAATGTTGCCCGCCGTACCTGCGGATATATCGGCACACAGTTCTGGAACCAGGGACGCACTCAGGAGATACGCGAAAGAGTAATGCATCTCTGATAGGGAGATAAGCTATGAATTACTGTGAGATAAAGGACTGCGATATCGCAAACGGACCCGGAGTGAGGGTGTCGCTTTTCGTGAGCGGCTGCACTCATCACTGCAGGGGCTGCTTCAATCCGCAGACGTGGGATTTCGGTTTCGGAAAGCTCTTTGACGAGGATACGGAAAGACAGCTTCTGCTTCTGCTCTCTCATGAGTATATAAGCGGGCTCACACTGCTCGGCGGCGAGCCGCTCGAGGATGTCAACCGCCGCGGACTGCTGCCGTTTATCAGAAAGGTGAAGGCTGCATATCCCGAAAAAACGATATGGTGCTATTCCGGCTATACCTTTGAGACGGATATCCTCGGCAGGATGTGTTCGGAGGATGCGGATACAAAGGAACTGATATCGTATATAGACGTGCTTGTTGACGGTGAATTCATACTTGAAAAGAAGAATATCAGCCTGAAGTTCAGAGGATCGGAGAACCAGCGCATAATAGATGTGCGCAAATCACTCGCTTCGGGCAGGACAGTACTGCTTAGAATATGATACAACATATCATCGTTCCGCAGCGGGAGCATATCCTTATCCCGTCTGCGGAGCGTATTTTTGTGTATATTCCATAAGGTGTAATCAACTAAGAATCGCGGTTTTAACAGAACAGCTATTGTCCATTAACAACGCGACACGCCAGCGGGGGCTCCCCGCCGCGACACGCCAGCGGGGGCTCCCCGCCGCGATATGCCAGCGGGGGCTCCCCGCTCCCCGCATTCCGGAGGTCATACAGATGATGAAAAGACTTATGCTCAGAAACAGCTGCTGGTGCGGCAGCGGAAAAAAATACGGCGAATGCCACGGGAGATACGACGAGGCAGTTGCGCTTGCAAAGAAACAGCGCCGCCTTGTCCCCGGGAGAAAGCTGCTCAAGACAGTTGAACAGCTCGACGGCATGAGGCGCAGTGCTGCGGTAAATATAGCTGTGCTCGACTATGTTGCAGAAAATATCGCCGAGGGGATAACTACCGGAGATATCGACAGGATGGTATACGAAAAGACCACACAGATGCATGGCATACCCGCGCCGCTCAATTATGAGGGATTTCCGAAGAGCGTGTGCGTTTCGGTAAACAACGAGGTCTGCCACGGGATACCGTCCGATAAGAGGGTGCTGAAAGACGGCGATATCGTGAATGTTGACTGCTCGACTATTCTCGACGGGTATTTTTCCGATTCGTCGAGGATGTTCTGTATCGGCAATGTTAGCGAGGAGAACCGCCTGCTCGTTGAAAGGACGAAGGAATGTGTCGAAAAGGGGCTCGAACAGGTGCGCCCGCTCGGATTTCTCGGTGACGTCGGTCAGGCGGTGAACGACTGTGCGCGTTCCTATGGCTATTCCGTAGTCAGGGAGATAGGCGGACATGGCATCGGACTGAAATTCCACGAGGACCCGTGGGTCAGCTTCGTGACGCGGAAAAACACCGGTATGCTTTTGCTGCCGGGATTGGTATTCACGATCGAGCCTATGGTCAATCTCGGAAAATCCCGCATATTTACCGACCGGAAAAACGGTTGGACGGTATATACCGGCGACGGCAAGCCCTCGGCACAGTGGGAATATATGGTGCTTGTCACGGATACCGGGTATGAGGTCATGTCTTATTGAAGTATTTACAGATTTTACACCCGCTATGCTTGTAACATTAATAAATTTATGGTATCATAAATGAACCGGCAGCAATGACGGAAAATACAGACCGTATGCCGCGCTGTTATGCGGGTATGATGCGTGTCTGTCAGAAAAGGAGATGTTTGCGATGGGCTTTAAAAAGGATTTCATCTGGGGTGCCGCCACTGCGTCGTATCAGGTAGAGGGCGCTGCCTTCGAGGACGGCAGGGGACTCAGCATCTGGGATACATATTCACACACCGAGGGAAAGGTATACCGCGGTCAGAACGGCGATACTGCCAGCGATCAGTATCACAGGCTGGAAGAGGATCTTGATATAATGGCATCGCTGGGACTTAAAGCCTACCGCTTTTCGGTGAGCTGGTCAAGGATAATCCCCGACGGCACGGGCAGTGTGAATCAGAAGGGTATCGATTATTATAACCGCCTTATCGACGGGCTGATAAAGCGCGGGATAAGGCCCTGCATGACGCTCTATCACTGGGATCTGCCGTATGCGCTTCATCTGAAAGGCGGCTGGCTCAATGATGATATGCCCGCCCGGTTTGCGGATTACGCAAGGGTGATAAAGGAAAATTTCGGCGACAGGGTGCATGATTTCATCACCTTCAATGAACCGCAGGCGTTCGTCGGATGCGGCTATTTCCAGGGAGTACATGCTCCCGGATATAAGCTGCCGAAACCAGAGCTTATACGCATAGGGCATAATATACTAAAAGCACACGGAATGGCTGTCATCGAGCTTCGCAAGGGAGAAAAATGCCGCATCGGGTTTACTGCTGCGACACAGCCCGCGATACCCTGCTCCGACAGCAAGGCGGACAAAGATGCCGCAAGAGAAGGATATTTCTTCAGCGATCATGAGGCGTTCACCTTCTCCGATTCGTTCTGGCTCGATCCTGTGTTCCTCGGGAAATATCCCGACTGGGTATACAGATATGAGGCGATAAACAAGCCGGTCATCACCGACGATGATCTGAAACTGATAAACCAGCCCATTGACTATGTGGGTATGAATATCTATTCCGGAAAATATATCAGAGCGACAGAAAACGGCAGCGAGATGATAACTCTGCCGGACGGATGCCCGAGAACGGCGATCGGCTGGGATATCACTCCAGAAGCGCTCTACTGGGGACCTTATTTCTACAATGAACGGTACAAGGTGCCTGTTGTGATAACCGAGAACGGTCTTTCCTGCCATGACAGGATATCAATGGACGGCAAAGTGCATGACCCCGACAGAGAGGACTATCTCCACCGCTATCTGAAGGCGCTGCGCGATGCGGCGAGCGACGGTGTGGATATCGACGGATATTATGAATGGTCGCTGCTCGATAATTTTGAATGGGCAGAGGGTTACAAGGAGCGCTTCGGCATGATCTATGTCGATTATGCAACAAAGGAGCGCACGCTCAAGGATTCCGCATACTGGTACAAGAGGGTCATCGAGACAAACGGCGAAGAGCTCTGATCTTCGGTAAAACAAGAAAATCATTCTCCGTGTACAGCGGGGAGCAATATAAAAGACTTCCGATACCCGGTGTCGGAAGTCTTTTTTGCTTTGAATTGACAGAGTTGTGTTTTTGTGCTATAATTGCCAATAATACAGACCGGTATTTACAGGAGAGAAAATATGCAGCTTAACAGTAATAATAAAAAGATCATTTACAACGGTGAAGATATCGTAAATGTTCTTAAAGAGATAGAATACATACTTATTTCACTTCATGATATGGGCAGCTATTATGCTGACGGCATAAATGCAAAAAGAGATGAATATGAAAAAGAAACAACAGCGTTTATTGATAATTCGCTTGTATGTAACAGACTTGCAGGTATCAGGAAAAAGTTATCGGAGAAAATGGATCTGTCGGTAGGTGAAGATGATATGGACGATCTGGAAAGAGCTTGTCAGGATATTGATTACTGGAGCAGACCCGGAGACAGTTCAGATAGATCCTGGGTACTGTAAATTAATGTCTGCTCAAAAAGCCGAAAAGTACGTAATAGTGCAACTTCGGAGTGCTTTTCGGCTTTTTGAGTGCAAGATTTTTGAGCTGATAAGCCCAAAAATCTTGCACTATTGCTGACCGTAGGTCAGCAATAAGCAGACA
>JAILFE010000110.1 GCA_024697725.1 Oscillospiraceae bacterium | reverse complement strand
TGTCTGCTTATTGCTGACCTACGGTCAGCAATAGTGCAAGATTTTTGGGCTTATCAGCTCAAAAATCTTGCACTCAAAAAGCCGAAAAGCACTCCGAAGTTGCACTATTACGTACTTTTCGGCTTTTTGAGCAGACATTATTATAGATGAATTTTTATATGTTTTCCGATAGTTTCAAATATATGTGTGAAAAATTCATACTTTTATAATATAATCATCATTAAGTAGTTGTATTATTTGCACAAAAACTTACCGTACCCTCACGGGGCATTACACTTATCGGGTGGATGTATGACACATATTTTTATTTTCAATCCCAATTCAAATGCGGGCGGTTCTTCAAAGAAGCTGCGTGAAAAGCTCACACAGTTCTCCGATCTGCACTACTTCATATTCATTATGCGAAAAAACGATACCACCGAAGAGATGATATCGCGTATACTTCGCATATTCGAGGGCGAAAAGCTGCGGATATACTGCTGCGGCGGCTCGGGTACCATCAGGAATGTGATAAGCTGCTTTGATGATCTCGACAGTGTCGAATTTGCGTTCTATCCGCTCGGGCTCACGAATGATTTCCTTAAAGTTTTCGGCAGCGAGCAGGAGCATTTTCATCATATAGAAGAGCTGATATACGGCAGAGTCGTCGATATAGATTATATCAGATCGAACTGCGGGTCTGCGCTCAATACCTTCTCCACAGGCATCGACTATGCCTATCAGAAGGCGTTCTCAAAGCACAGCGGATTTGCGGTGCTGCATCCCGTTGCGCCGCATCTGATAAGTGCTTTCAGCGCACTGACCTATCCGCGCACCTATTCCTACAAGGTGACTGTCGATGACAGGGAGATCGAACAGCCGATGACCGAAATGGTCTTTGCGAACGGCTGCGTACTCGGCGGGTTCATGCATTTCAGCGAAACGGCGGATATAACCGACGGAAAGGCGAACTATTATGTCGTACCGAGGTTCGGCTTCGGCGGCAGGATAAATCTGATAACACGCTCCGCAAAGAGCGATTTCGACTTTGTCAACAGGATAAGCATAGCGGGGGAAACAAAGAGCATCTGCATAAGGCGCTCCGACAATGAGCCGTTTGCCATGAACGCCGACGGCGAGGTGATCGAGGGGATAACCGAATGCAGGGCAGAGGTAGTCCGCCGCGGACTTCATTTTGTGATACCGAGAGATATCACTGTAAGGCTGTAGGGGGGGATCGGACTGGAAAGCATAGACAGATTCGGAAGATTCATTTCCTCGGTCTCGTATCTTATCATGACGGTGATAGTTTTCGTTTTCAAGGTCAGCACCGGCATGGACACCGCCGAAATAATCTTCTCCGCTGCGATCGTGACAGGATATTTCGCGCTCAGGTATGCCGGAAGACGCGCAGATGCAAAGGTATACAGCTTTGTGCAGATGGTGGCATTCATGCTGCTCGCACTGGGATCGGGTTATATATTTGACAATT
Organism: Oscillospiraceae bacterium; assembly: GCA_024697725.1. Lineage (GTDB taxonomy): Bacteria > Bacillota > Clostridia > Oscillospirales > Ruminococcaceae > RGIG4694. The sequence continues at coordinate 6,759 of JAILFE010000110.1, read as the reverse complement.
ACTGGCTGTTTTTCATAGTGCTGTGCCTTGACGGTATAATGGACTATTTTTTCCTGAATTCGCAGGTATACCGCCGCAGCATGATCGGATTCCTGATATTTCTCCCGCCGGTGTGTGTCACAGGCTTTGCGGGCGGAACAGATGCCCCGCCGCTGTTGAATTTCCTTTTCGGATCGGCTATGGTCATGCTCACGCATTTTATCTGTATGCTCGGCGTGAGAAGGGTCGAAGTTATCACCGAGCAGTATGTCGAGCAGGATCTCAGCCTTAATGATATGCTCAAGGTCGTCGAGGAAAAAGGCACCGAGGCCAAGCAGGCGGCAAAGGCAAAATCCGAGTTCCTTGCGAGTATGTCGCACGAGATAAGGACGCCTATCAACGCCTTTATCGGCATGAATGAGATGATAATCAGGGAGAGCAGCCAGAAGGAGATCATAAGCTATGCCGAGGATGCGAAAAGCGCCGCAGACCTGCTGCTTTCGCTTATCAACGATATACTTGATTTTTCCAAGATGGAATCGGCAAAAATGGAGATCGTCCCCGCCGATTACGATATAAAGACCCTTCTGCACGATGAGTATATAATCTTTGCATCAAAGATACACGACAAGGGGCTTGAATTCATAACCGACTTCGACCCCGAACTGCCGCGTATGCTGCACGGTGATGATGTGCGTATAAAGCGCGTGATAACAAATCTTCTGAGCAATGCCGTGAAGTATACGAACAGCGGAAGTATCAGATTTTCGGCAAAGCTCGTCTCCCGTGACAGTGAAAACACTCTCATAAGATTCACCGTTTCCGATACGGGTATAGGCATAAAGCAGGAGGATCTCGGAAAGCTGTTCGAGCCGTTCACCCGTCTTGATGTTGACCGGAACAGGTATGTGCAGGGCACAGGGCTCGGTATGTCGATAGTATGTGCGCTGCTGATACTCATGGGCAGCAACCTTGAAGTGAAGAGCGAATACGGAAAGGGAAGCGATTTTTCCTTTGTGATAAAGCAGGGGACTGTGAGCACCGAAAGGCTCGGGAAATTTGATATCTCTGGCAGGTCCGATGAAGGAAAGCGCCGTGTCACATCGCTCAGAGCCGACAATGTGCGCATCCTCGTCGTGGACGATAACAGCATGAATGTCACTGTATTCAGGCATTATATGAAGGCGGACGGCATCACCGTGGATTCGGCGGAAAACGGGTACCGCTGCTGTGAGCTCGTGAAAGAGCACAGATATGATCTGATATTCATGGATCATATGATGCCCGGTATGGACGGTATCGAGACATTCCGCACCATGAAGAGCATGGATGACAATCTTTCTGCGGATACGCCCGTGATAATGCTGACCGCAGCGGCGGCAAACATAAGTGAGACCTATCTTAAAGAGGGTTTCGCAGATTATATCCCGAAGCCGATAGAACCGTCCGCACTGATGAAAAAAGCCGCCGGGTTCCTTCCCGGCAGGCTCGAGGTGGTCGAAACAGAGGCTTCGTGCGATGATACTTCCGCGAAGAGCTCTTCCGCAGGTAATGCCACAACAGATACTGCTCACGCAGATCTGCCTATGGTAGACGGTATGGATATCAGATATGCGATGCTCCATTTCCCCGATACCGGGACACTGATATCTACCGTGAAGATGTTCATATCCGCATCGGAGCGTGATATCGCTGAGCTTGACAGATATCACTCATCGGGCGATCTTGCTTCGTACAGGATAAAGGTGCACGGTATGAAAAGCGCTGCGGCGCTCATCGGCATGGTGCCGCTCGCGGGGACTGCAAAGCTGCTCGAGGATGCGGCAGCCGCAGGCGACACTTCCGTGACAGATGCGCTGCACGGGATATTCATCGACAGATACAGGCATTTTACCGCGCTGCTCGGAGTATTTGACGATAAGGGCGGGAAAAACAAGGATGAAAAGCCCTCCGCCGCAGAGCACCGCGAAGAGATCGCACGGCTGCTCGACAGAATGAAGACCGCCGCCGAGGAGATAGAGCTTTCCGAGCTCGATGAGACGGCGGAGAAGCTGCGGGGATATTCCTATCCCGATGAAGAAAAGGTTCTCTTTGAAAAGCTGTTTGACGCAGTCTCGGCATTTGACACGGATGCAGTGATAAGCGCGGCAGGCAGTATAATGAAAGCTTATCCTGCAGAGAAACAGGCTTAACAGCGAGGTGGAATATATGGAAAAGATATTTTTTGCCGGTAATATAGAACACAGCCATAACGCCGCGATGCTGAAGACGCTGCTCGGCAGATACAGCGTTCAGGTGATAGGCGATTCGTCCGCTATGCTTGGCGAGCTGATAGATATAATGAAGCCTTCGGTCGTGTTTGTGTCGCTGTTCGGACAAAGCGATCCGCTGAAACAGCTCGTCGGCTGCCTCGGGGATAAGCATCCCGGGCAGAAGGTGCTCATCTACGGCACGCAGGATGATATATCCGAAGCTTCGGACTTTATGCACGGGAGCTTCCGTATCGTCACGGGACCTGTCACGCCGGATGATGTGATATCCGAATGTGAAAAGCTGTTGAGCGGGAGCGTTGTTCCAGGGAGTGTACCCGAAGCAGAGGAGATACAGAGCGAGGAGCCTGTAAAAAGCAGAAAACGTGTGCTGATAGTCGATGACAATCAGATCATGCTCAGGTCTATAAGGGATCTGATAAAGGAGCGATATGATACATCCATGGCGGTATCGGGTGCGCAGGCATTTGCACTGCTCGAAAAGAAGGATTTCGATCTTATGCTGCTCGATTACAAGATGCCGGAGCTTGACGGCATCGAGGTATACGGACGGCTCAGAAAAACGGAAAAGCACAAGACATTGCCTGTGATATTCCTTACAGCGGCCTCCTCGAACAAGGAGATAATCGACATACTCGCACTTGCTCCCGAGGGATATATCCTCAAGCCGCCCGAAAAGGAATCCCTGCTCAGAAAGATAGATGAGATCATCGGGCACTGAAATAAATAATAAAGAATAAAGAATAATGAATAATGAATAATGAATAATGAATAATTAAAGGTATCGACCGCAGGTCGATACCTTTATTATTATTTCTTATCTATTCTTTATTCTTTTAGCAGGTGCTGCACAAAGAAACGCAAAGGCACTTCTGTCATAGGACTGACAGAAGTGCCTTGAATAATACTTCTATATCGGTATGTTATCTGGGCAAGTGCTGTATTTCAGCAGTCAAAGGTATAGACATCCGCGCAGACGAGGGTTTCTTTTCCCCAGTCTTCGCTTTTTGTAACGAGATGTTCAAATCCGTTTTTGATAAGTATCCTTGACGATGCCTTGTTCGCGGGCAGCACATGGGCTGTGATAAGACTTACCGCGGTGTTCTGCCGCAGATATCCGGTCAGGGCGGCGACACATTCCGTTCCTATGCCGTTTCCCCAGTATCCGGGTCTTATCCTGTAACCTATGGATATCACCTTTCCCGTGGGCTTGTAGTCATACAGCTCTGCAAGACCGATCAGTATCCCGGGGCGCAGCTTTTCGTATATCCCGAGTATGCACTGCCTGTCCCTTTCAAGCTCCATGCTCATAAGAGCCTTCATCGCCTCATCGGGAGAGCCCTGCAGCTCGGCGAGAAATGAAGGCTCGAAGCGGTATATCCGATGGTCGTTCCTCATCGCCGTGAGCCCGTCAAGATCGCTTTCGTCAAGACCGCATATCAGCAGCCTGCCGCTTTCGATGCATATCCCGTCTCTGCGCATGGAGTTCTTATTCAGCGTATACGGAATCTATCCCGAGATATTCCTCAAGCGTGAGACCCGACTTCTGCAGCTCGACGGATTTTTCTGTGCCGAGATAGCGGATATGCCATGATTCGTAGCGGTAGCCGGTTATATCTTCCTTGCCCTTGGGGTAGCGGATGATAAAGCCGTAGTTGTAGCAGTTCTGTTCGAGCCATTTTGCCTCGGGAGTGCCGTCAAAGGAGGACGATGCGTTGTTCACATCTATCGCAAGTCCTGTCTGATGCTCGGAGTGGCCGGGGCGGGCGGAAAATGTGTCCGCTTCCTTCTGACCGTTCTCTGCGACATATCTTTCATAGAGCTGCTTCTGATAGGAATAGGAGCGAAAGCCCGAGCATATCGCGAGCTTTATACCGTCGTTCTTTGCAGCGTCTGCCATCTTGTCGAAAGCCTTCTGTGTTTCGCTGGTGAGCCCGCCGGGATTGTAATCCTCGGGCAGGGGATAGGACTTGTTCACAACAAGTATCCCGTCGATATATGTGGGAGAAGCCGATTTTGCCGTGCTCTTGGAGACCGATGCGGTTACCGTGAAATTCTTTTCTGTGAGCACCTCTGTATCGCCGTCCTCGCCGGCAGCGGTAACGCGGTATACGTATTCGCCGGTTGCGAGCTTGTCGAAGAGTATGTATTTATCCACCTCGTGGATATCGTATCTCTTTGTGTTGGGATGTACTGTTCTTCCCGTCACGAGCTTGCCGTTGGTCTTGTATACGCCGACAGTGACGGTGTATATCTTCTCGGAGGATGTTATTATGCCCTTTACCGAGAAGCACTTTCCCTTCTGGAGCTTCTCGGGAACGATAGTCTCGTCCGAGATATCGAAGATGCTCTCGCTGTCGTCGTCATCGCTCTCGATATCGTCGTCCTCGGTGTAATCGTCGGTATCATCGTAGTCACTGGGGAAGGTCTTTACCGAGCCGACAGTGAATTTCTGCGATGTGAGCACACCGGAGTTCCCGTCTGCGGTGACAGCCGTAACGCGGAATATGTAAGCGCCGTCCTTCAGGCTGTCAAAGAGGATATACTTGTCTATATTCTTCAGATCAAAGCCGTAAGCGCTGCCTTTGACGGTCTTTCCGGTGATGAGCTTTCCGGATGTGTCATATACGCCGGCGGTGAGCTCTGTGATCTTTACGTCCGAGGTCACCTTTCCCTTTACTGTGACCGGTGATCTCAGAGCGATATGCGAGGGGATGACTGTGACGCCGTCAACGCGGACAGGGAAATCCTTCTCTTCCTCTTCGTCTTCGTCTTCATCCTCGTCTTCAATCTCGTCTTCGTCTTCGTCGATCTCGTCCTCGAAATCATCATCGACATCTCCGACATATTCCTCTTCCTCATCGGAAACAACGATGCGGTTTTCAGCAGATGCTGTCACAGCTGTCAGCGGGCAGGTGAACATACCCGATGCTGTCACTGCCAGAACGGCTGTCATGACTGCTGCGATCTTTTTCATTTTGTTCTCCATGAATAATCACTCCTGAATCTGTAGATGCTTAAATTGTCTCTTTATGTCATTTTACCACTGTGTACCGGAAAATGCAATACTAAAAAGCAGAATATTTGTTTCTGTATAATTTTTATATAGTATTTCTTGAAAATATAGTGAATATGCACAAGACGTTATCTTATCTGAATGTGACTGTCCTGTTGTAATCGTAGCCCCTGACTGGTGTGAACGTGCGGGGAGATATCTCGAAATAGAGCACGCCGCTTTTCTTCACATCGAACTTTGCGGTCAGCTTTCCGTCCGATACAGTGAGGATATCGCTGTGGACTGCGGGGTGTGCCGCCGAGCGAAGAAGTTCGTTCTCCGTCCCGGTGGGGTACTGCGGCTCGCCCATATCGTGCCAGAGCTTGAGCGGATTGCAGCATTCCTCGTCAACGGTCTTGGTGATGAGAGTATATTCACCGCCGCACACGGGGATCTCGAATGTGCGGGAGAGCGTTTCCTCCGAAATGTTCCAGATAATGCCCGCATAGCTGTCTCCGTTTTTTGTCACGACTGCGGTGCTGTCCTTCAGTACGCAGTCGCCGCCCTTGTTTTTGAGCTGCTTGTAGAATGAGAATGTCCAGAAGGTGGGCTTTGGTATGCAGCCGTTTGCCACAAGTCCGAAACCGCCGTGGAACGGTGAGAACGGAACTCCCTTTTCCTCGAAGACATCTCCGAACGTCCAGTAGGAATAGGATGCGTTCATATCACCGAGGCGCGAGAGCTGCTGTGCAATGTATGCCGCGTTGAGATTTGTGTCGTGTATCACTCCGTGCGGGGTATACGATGTACTGAATTCGGTTATATGTATCGGCAGACCGCGGAACTCTTCATACGAATCGACGATATCCCTTGTGTTCTGCAAAGTAGCGATCCTCATATCCGGGTCTTCGAGCTTTGAATATTCGCTGTGACCGCATTCCTCCGGGAATTCCACGGTATAGTGATGGCGCGTCACAAAATCGGGAGACAGTTTGCTTCCGCGGCAGAAATCAAGGAAGGCACGCATCCATTTTTCGTCGAACACTCCGCATATCGCGGGGCCTCCGACCCTGAAGCGGCTGTCGTATTCCTTTATCGCGGTGAAAGTCTCTCTGAAAAGGCGGAAATATTCGTCCATATCCGCGTCCTTCCAGAAGCCCGGCAGGTTCGGTTCGTTCCAGACCTCTATCTCCCAGTCGAGAACGGCGTCGCCGTAGCGTCCGCGCAGATGACGCAGCAGTGATACGACCATATCGTTCCATTTTGAATAGTCCTTGGGCGGGGTCGTGTTGCCCTTCCAGTAGAATATAGTCTGTTCGCCGCTCGCAAGCTCTCCGGGCATGAAGCCGAGCTCTAAAAACGGACGGATACCGAGCTTCTGATAGCTGTCAAATATGCGGTCGATATAGGTGTAGTTGTATTCTGCACGTACTTCTCCGTTTTCCTCATATTCGTGATATATCGACACATCATCCGAGAAGAGCCCGTGTCCGCGTATAGCAGTGAAGCCTATCT
>JAILFE010000109.1 GCA_024697725.1 Oscillospiraceae bacterium | reverse complement strand
ATACGGTATATTGTCCCCCTTCAGCCCATACGGATAGCCTGTCCCGTCCCAGCGCTCGTGATGTGCGACTATCCCGAGAAGCACGTTCTTCGGGACAAGTCCACGCTCCATGAGGTGATTTGCGGCATGGACGGGATGCATCTTGACTATGGCGAATTCCTCCGGGGTCAGTCTGCCGTTCTTGTTGATGATCTCGATAGGTACCGACACCTTGCCGATATCATGCAGCAGACCCGAAAGACCGAGCTCATAGAGCTGCGCCTTCGAGAAGCCGAGCTCGATACCGACCGCTATAGCCATTATCGCAACACTGAGGCTGTGGTGAAAGGTATAGTCATCATACATCTTTATATCGGCGATATTCACAAGGATATCCTTTTTTTCGGACAGTGCATCGATGAGCATCTCGGTCGTGCCGCCGATCTCCTCGATATCGCGCTTCATGACTCCCTTGCCGCTGTCTATGAAATTCTCCGAAAGGCTTTGCAGGTTGTTTATCGCATCGGTCTTTATCTGGCGGTTTATCGAGGAAATAACCCGCACCTCGCTGTGCTCGCCGTCGATATACGCGCCGTCGATATTTGCGACCTTCAGCTTTGTTATCAGCACATCGGTCAGTTTCTGTCCGTGTCTTATGCAGACTGCTCCCCTTGACGCGGTATCATAGAAATTCAGATCGCGTGCCATACACATCCCCGGAGTCAGATCGGAAACTTTGAGAAATATCATTCCTGTCCCCCCTGTCGGACATCCGCAGATTTTCCGAATACCTTTTCAAGCAGCAGAAAGCATCCTTGACAGATATATTTCCCGTCAAATTCAGAAAGATGTGTCTTTCTGCCGCAGAAAATACAGCTTGGGATCCGTTTTCTGATGACGATCCTGTTTTTTTCAAGAGAAAGCTCGATCTCATCGTCCTCTGAAATGCCGAGAGAACGCCGCATATCAGAAGGAAGGACCACTCTTCCGAGATTATCTATCGTTCTGAACACTTCTGATGACATTCCGATCCACTTCCTTTTCATATATCAGTGTCTGCTCAAAAAACCGAAAAGCACGTAAAAGTACACTTCGGAGTGCTCTTCCGCTTTTTGAGCGCAAGTTTTCAGGACTGATAAGCCCAAAACCTTACAGTATCGCTGACCGCAGGTCAGCAATACGCAGACATCAATCAGGTAATGCGCTGCAAATATCTGATCTGCAGCAGGTGGTTACTGAGCACGCACTATATGCACTATATTATATATTATACACCACGCTATACTCTCTTGTCAACTTTTTTTGTCAGACTGCAAAGCAGGGGCAAACATAACATCGTCCAAAACAAGGCTTTGCATCCCCTCTTTTTTTTGTAATTTTTGTGATATTTAAGAAAAAATATGCTTTTTTTTCAAAAAGGTCTTGACAAAGAAAAAAAGGGGTGTATAATAATATTAGCACTCAAAGAGAGTGAGTGCTAACAAATAGATGCCACGAGTGCTATCATATCTGATCACACAGAAGCGGGGGATACGGATGCTTGACGAAAGAAAATTGAAGATCCTTGCAGCCGTCGTTGACGAATATATCGTCACGGGTGAACCCGTAAGCTCAAAAACTATAGCCTCGATGCACAATATAAAGGTTTCGCCCGCAACGGTGCGCAACGATATGGCGATGCTCGAACAACTGGGCTATCTTGAACAGCCGCACACCTCGGCAGGAAGGATCCCGACCTACAGCGCATACAGGCTCTATATCGAAAAGCTGATGCCGCAGAGACAGCTCACTCCGGAGGAAAAGAGCCGCCTTGACAGAGCGGTGGACGAGGTGGAGGTCCCTACAGAGGACGCTCTCACCGAATCGGCATCAAAGGCTCTTGCGGAGCTCACGAACTGCACTGTGGTCGCATCGAACGCCTCGCCGCAGTTCTCACTGATAACCAAGGTAGAGGTGATACCTACAGGCAGGCGGATGTATGTACTGCTTATGATAACCTCCTCCGGCAGCATAAAAAACAAGGTCTGCCGGCTGGAATTCGACCTTTCCGATGAACAGCTCAAATTTTTCTCCGGCTATGTCACCGAAAATCTCAGCGGTATGCCCGTTGAGCACATCTCGGACAGCGTTCTCGACAAACTTGCCGAGGCGATGGGCGCTTATATGGTCACCCTCTCCCCTCTCCTGAAGGGCGTGAGCGATCTTGCAAAGGGCTTCCGCGGAGGCGATGTGCATCTTGAAGGCGAGAGAAATCTCCTTGCAAGAAAGGATCTGAGCCCCGATGAGGCGCTGAGGTTCATCGAGGAAAAAGACAGGCTGACGATGCTCCTTGACGACAGCTTCAGCAGCCTGCAGGTGCTTTTCGGAGAAGACGGAAATTTCATCGTGAGCAATTCCAGCGTGATAATGTCACCTATACGCCGCGGCGGAAAAACACTCGGCTCGCTCGGTATCATAGGTCCGCTCAGACTTAATTACGCTAAGGTCATCCCGTATATAGAATATCTTACACAGCGGATAACGGAAGCTATCTCCGAGGATGAGCCTCCCGCAGTCGGAATGATGCCGGATGCGGAGGATAATGATGAGAAGAAGTGAAGCCGTGAATGAAGATAAAGTTTTTTGAAAGGAGAAAACCAATGGCTGACAAGAACGATATGACGGAAAATATCGACACAGTCTCTGAGGAAGCCGCAGACAGCGAAAACACTGCTGCCGCGGAGGACGGAGAGGATATCGGCATAGATGCTCCCAATGCCGAAAATGCCGGTGAAGACGCAAAGGAACAGGAGCAGTCCCCGGAAGATGCTCTTGGTGAAAAGGTGAAGGAGCTTGAAAAGAAGCTCGCCGATGAAGAGGAAAAATACAAAAGGCTCGATGCAGAGTATTACAACTACCGCACACGCAGCATCAAGGAAAAACAGGAGGCTGCATCGGAGGCTTCTGCAAAGGCAGTGGAAGAGATACTCTCGGTAATAGACAATTTTGAACGTGCTCTTGAAACAGAGACAACCGACGAAGCCTACAAGAAGGGCGTAGAACTTATTTTCCGCCAGTTCAAGGATATCCTCGCAAAACTCGGAGTCGAAGAGATAGAAGCAGAAGGCAAGCCTTTTGACCCCAATTTCCACCATGCAGTAAGTCAGGTCGAGGATGAGAACTTCGGCGAGAACACCGTCTGCAAGGTGTTCCAGAAGGGATACAAGCTCGGCAGCAAGGTAATAAGATGTGCAATGGTCTCCGTTGCAAATCCGTAAAGATATAACTTCTATTACAGAATAATCATACAGAAAGGAAGAATTTATATGTCAAAGATCATAGGTATAGACCTCGGTACAACAAACTCATGCGTAGCAGTTATGGAAGGCGGCAGCCCTGTCGTTATCGCAAACAAGGAAGGCGCAAGAACGACTCCTTCGGTCGTAGGCTTCACAAAGACGGGTGAAAGACTCGTAGGTCAGGTGGCAAAGCGTCAGGCAGTCACCAATGCCGAAAGAACAGTATCTTCTATAAAGAGACATATGGGCTCAGATTACAAGGTGGATATCGACGGAAAGAAGTATACTCCGCAGGAGATCTCCGCAATGATACTCCAGAAGCTCAAGGCTGATGCAGAGGCATATATCGGCGAGCCCGTAACGGAGGCTGTCATCACAGTTCCCGCATACTTCACCGACTCTCAGCGTCAGGCTACAAAGGATGCAGGTCAGATCGCAGGACTCAACGTAAAGCGTATAATCAACGAGCCCACAGCAGCGGCTCTCTCCTACGGCATAGACAAGGAAGACGACCAGACCGTAATGGTATATGACCTCGGCGGCGGTACCTTCGATGTATCTATCATAGAAATGGGCGACGGCGTTCAGGAAGTCCAGGCAACAGCCGGAAACAATCACCTCGGCGGCGACGATTTCGACCAGAGGATCATCGACTGGATGCTTGAGGAATTCAAGAAGTCCGACGGGATCGACCTCAAGAACGACAAGATGGCTATGCAGCGTCTCAAGGAAGCAGCAGAGAAGGCAAAGATCGAGCTTTCTTCCACTACTACCTCGAGCATAAACCTTCCCTATATCACAGCAGACGCTACAGGCCCCAAGCACCTCGAAATGACACTTTCACAGGCTAAGTTCAACGAGCTCACATCCGACCTCGTACAGTCCACGATGGGTCCCGTAAAGCAGGCTCTCGCAGACGCAAAGCTCTCTCCTTCGGATATCAGCAAGGTGCTCATGGTCGGCGGTTCTTCGAGAATACCCGCTGTTACAGAGGCTGTAAAGAACTTCATGGGCAAGGAACCCTTCAAGGGCATCAACCCTGATGAATGCGTTGCACTCGGCGCTGCTCTCCAGGGCGGTGTGTTCACAGGCGACGTTACAGGCATGGTGCTCCGTGACGTTACTCCGCTCTCGCTCGGTATCGAGACAGCAGGCGGCGTATGCACGAAGATGATCGAAAGAAACAAGGCTATACCCATAAAGCATTCTCAGATATTCTCGACATATGCGGATAATCAGACCGCCGTTGATATCAGAGTGCTCCAGGGTGAGCGTGAATTCGCAAACGACAACAAGGAGCTCGGTCTGTTCAGACTCGACGGCATCGCTCCCGCTCCGAGAGGCATCCCCCAGATCGAAGTTACATTCGATATCGACTCCAACGGCATCGTTCACGTAACAGCCAAGGATCTCGGCACGGGCAAGGAGCAGAACATCACGATCCAGTCCTCCTCCAATATGTCCAAGGACGATATCAACAAGGCAGTCGAGGACGCCGAGAGATACGCCGCAGAGGACAAGAAGCGCAAGGAAGCGGTAGATGCCAAGAACCAGGCTGAGAACCTCACGATGCAGTGCGAGAGATCACTGAAGGACTTCGGCGACAAGGTCCCCGAGAGCGAGAGAAATTCCGTTCAGGAGAAGATAGACAGCCTCAAGAAAGCTATCGCCGACAACAATGTCGATGAGATGAAGGCAAAGACTGACGAGCTCCAGAAGGCATTCTACGAGGTATCGTCCAAGGTATATCAGGCATCCGGCGGAGCTGCGAATGCAGCGGGCGCGGCTGATGCAGCAGGCGCTGCCGGCGCGGCAGGTGCAGCTGACACAGGCAATGGCAATGACGACGGATATGTCGATGCGAACTTCACAGACGTCAAGTAAGAGCCCATCGCAGAAGCTGTTTTGACAAACAAGACCGATCGCGGCGGATGCGGTAATGAGTCCCGCGTGAACGGATAAGCAGTACCCCTGCGGACGCCAGGAAGCCCGCAGGGGGATTGCCGTTTACGGAAATTCGCTGTTTTGGAGTGATTATATGGCAGATAAAAGAGATTATTACGAGGTGCTCGGGCTTAGCAAGGGAGCCTCGGAGGAAGAGATCAAAAAAGCATACCGCGCAGGCGTAAAGAAATATCATCCCGACCTCAATCCCGGAGACAAGAGCGCGGAAGAAAAAATGAAAGAGCTCAACGAGGCTTACGAGGTGCTCTCCGACCCCGACAAGAAATCGCGCTACGATCAGTTCGGTCATGCGGGTATAGATCCCTCCTACGGAGGCGGCGGAGGCTTCAGCGGATTTTCCGGCGGCTTCGGCGACATGGGAGACATCGGAGACATCTTCTCCAGCTTTTTCGGCGGCTTCGGCGGGAGCACATCAAGGTCCAACCCCAATGCGCCGAGACGCGGTCAGGACATCCAGGCGGAGCAGACTATCAGCTTCATGGACGCCTGCAAGGGTACAAAGCTGAAAATAAAGATACAGCGCATGGAGACCTGTGCCGAATGCAACGGCACAGGTTCAGCTCCCGGGTCATCCACCGATACCTGCCCCGACTGCCACGGCACGGGTCAGGTCAAGGCTGTACAGCGCACTCCGTTCGGCATGATATCGACCACCAAGCCCTGTCTCAAATGCGGAGGAAAGGGCAAGGTCATCACAAATCCATGTTCAAAGTGCCGCGGTGCAGGCAGGGTATCCAACTATGCGACCATTGAGGTCAATGTACCCGCAGGCATCGCTGACGGTCAGACACTTCAGGTGCGCGGTCAGGGGCACAGCGGCATAAACGGAGGTCCGTCCGGCGATCTGCACATAGGTATAACGGTACGTCCCGATCCCCTGTTTGAACGCGACGGATATGACATCCGCACAGAAGTACCGATAAAATTCTCACAGGCTGTATTCGGCGATGAGATCGAGGTACTCTGCATAGACGGCAAGGTCAAGATAAACATCCCCGAGGGCACGCAGACAGGCACGGTATTCCGTCTTAAAGGCAAGGGCGTTACCAAGATAAACCGCAACGAGCGCGGCGACCAGTTCGTAAAGGTCGTTATCGAGGTGCCGCACGGTCTGAACAAAAAGCAGAAAGAGCTGCTCAAAGCATTCGATGATTCTGTCACCGACGACAAATACAGCAACAGATCGAAATTCTTTGACAAGCTCCGCAGCGTACTTAACAAATCATTATAATACAGACAAAAGTTTTGCCCCTGAGCGTCATTATTACAAAACGCTCAGGGGCTGTTTTTGCTGTTAAGCCATATCAGAATTTGTCATCTATAAACCGCAATGCCTGCGCTGAATTACTGAACACCTGACATTTCTCACCGTATTTTGACAGCGACCGTATCAGTTCTTTTTTCATATGATCATATTCAAATACCCATTTGATGTTATATAAGAGAAATCTTACAGTCGGTTTTGAGTTGTAAGGGATTTTTCCTGACCTTTGCATTATCCATCGTTTAAATACACGATATAATCTGATGTAAGTCCTTATATTCAGAACTATGATATAATCACAAGCATCAAAGCTTTCCTGCAGATTTTTTCTCGGCGAACCTTCGACTATCCAATTGTCTTTATCAATTATCGAATAAAATATACTGTCTCTTTCCTCCGGAGTTCTTCTTATATCCCCGTTTGCAGTCCGTTCCCAGACTATGTTGTCTTTTTCGTAATACGGCACACCGTATTTTAATGAAATATTCTTTGCAAGAGTAGTTTTGCCGCTTGCAACAGAACCAATAATATCTATTTTCATAGTACATCCTCTGAAACAACAGATCAGGATCCGGTGATTTTCTTATAAGTCCGATGTTGTTATTTCGGATCGCAGGAGCTTTACCGCCTGTTCAACGGTAATTATCTTTGCGTAACGTTTTCCCCACATAAATTCGTTAAAATACCTGTAAGCCGTTTCCTTATCAAAATATGGGTTATCATAGGTTGAATTGGTATATGAAGGAACGAATAGATTGAACCCTTTTTCAAATCCGCTTTTGATCGTTGCATCCATACAATAGTCTGTTGATACACCGATCACAATAATATCTTTTTCATCTTTGGAGTTTAGGTATTCTGTTAATCCTGTCATCGGATGAAAAGCACTGTTAACATTCTTTTCAAAACGTCTTTCACCGTCTCTCGGCGCAAATTCCTCATATATCTCATAGTTGTCCGCAAACTTATCAAGACCGGTACCCGGACCGTCATCATGCTGGACATATACGACTTCAACATTATTCTCTCTTGCCACGGTAATTAACTGTTTTATATTTTTTCTTACCGTTTCAAACGCATACAGATCTTCGTTAAAACAACCCTTTTGTGTATCTACAACTAACAGTATCATACTCTTCTCCTTTATCTCCTCGTCCGAGGTCATGATCAGTCTCTTTTCAATATCATTTCCGCGATCTCTTCAACAGACAGATCACTTGTATCGATCGGATCGTCAAATGCCGAAAAGCCGGATATAGAATCAACACTTACATCAAGCCATTCATCGGTCCTCCACTCACATACGCTGTCATTTTTCCAACGTTTTATCAGATTTATCTTATCGCATATCAGTGTAACGCTTCTTATTTCCATATGCAGATCTGCAAGACCTTTCATAATTCTGTCATACACCCAATGATCGTCCATCAGCCATACCAATACGATCATTCTGCAAGCCGAACATTTTCTGTAATTGCCGATCATATGTAGAATATTATCTATCGCCATTGATTTGGTCTCTTTATTTCCTATAAATGGGTGAATGTCAAAGCACCAGTCTCCGTCAATAAATGCAGTTCCTTCATTCTTGTCTGCAATATACTTTCCGACTGTTGTTTTTCCCACTCCCATAGGGCCGTTTATAATTATGATCTTCATATCAAACGCTCCGTAAAATCCAGGGGCTTGTATATCTTTATTAATGTCTGCTCAAAAAGCCGAAAAGTACGTAATAGTGCAACTTCGAAGTGCTTTTCGGCTTTTTGAGTGCAAGATTTTTGAGCTGATAAGCCCAAAAATCTTGCACTATTGCTGACCGTAGGTCAGCAATAAGCAGACA
>JAILFE010000067.1 GCA_024697725.1 Oscillospiraceae bacterium | reverse complement strand
CATTTGCCGAAAGCAGTCTGACGCTTGTGTGCAGGAAGGTATTCACTATGCCTATGGATAAGAACGGTCTCGATAAGAGCGTTGATGCGAAATGGAACAGCACAGACCCTATCCACTGCGAATTTATCGGAGAGATAATCAAGGTCTATAAAGGATGATGACGTTTGAAAAAGGCTAAAATGATATTTCTTATAGTGCTCGACAGCTTCGGCGTGGGAGCGGAGCCGGACGCAGAGCTTTACGGCGATACCGGAACATCAACTATCCGTTCCTGCTTTGAGACCGGTATGCTCAATGTCCCGAATATGACAGCTCTCGGACTTTTCAATATCGACGAGGTGTGCCTTGACAGGACGTGCGAAGCTCCCGAAGGTATCTACGGCAGGCTGCGCGAGGCGTCCGCAGGCAAGGATACCACCACGGGACACTGGGAGATAGCGGGTATCATCTCCGAAAAGCCGATGCCAACTTTTCCCGATGGATTTCCTGATGCGCTCATAAAGGATTTTGAAAAAGCGGTCGGCAGAATGGTGCTCTGCAACAAGCCATATTCCGGTACAAAGGTGATCGCCGATTACGGCAGGGAGCATATCGAGACTGGTGCGCTCATAGTATATACATCTGCGGACAGCGTTTTCCAGATCGCAGCGCATAAGGATATCGTTCCCGTCGAAACGCTCTATGACTACTGTAAGACAGCGAGGGCTATGCTGACAGGCGAATATGCCGTCGGCAGAGTGATCGCCCGTCCGTTTGAGGGAGAATACCCCTATGTGCGTACATCCGAGAGACATGATTTTTCTCTCGAACCGCCGAAGGACACTATGCTCGATATCCTTTCCGCAGGCGGCAGGGATGTTATCGCGGTGGGGAAGATATACGATATATTCGCGGGACGCGGCATGACCGAATTTGTCCGCACAAACGGGAATACCGACGGCATGGAAAAGACCATAGCCTATGCCGACAGGGATTTTAACGGGCTGTGCTTTACAAATCTCGTGGATTTTGATATGATCTACGGTCACAGGCGCGATCCCATAGGGTACACGAACGCGCTCAATGAGTTTGACAGGCAGCTCGGTGAGCTGTATAAAAAGCTCGGAGATGATGATATTGTTATCATCACGGCAGATCACGGCTGCGATCCCAAGGCTCACGGAACAGACCACACGAGGGAATACGTGCCTATGCTCGCATACGGAAAGGGCATACCGCACGGTATCCCGCTCGGAACGCGAAACAGCTTTTCCGATCTCGGGGCGACGGTATGCGAGCTTCTCGGAGCGGATGCGGGCAGTATATCCGGAACGAGTTTCGCAGAGCTTTTCTGATTTTATGCAGTAATAATGACAAGGACAGACAAAAGGGTGATTCATTATATGGCTATTGAGCTGATAAATGAAATAAAGGCGGCAATGGAAAACCATGAGCTGCAGGCATATTATCAGCCGCAGTATGATACCGTGACAGAGGCTGTGAAGGGAGCCGAGGCGCTCGTCAGGTGGATAAAGCCGGACGGTACGGTAGTGCCGCCATGCGAATTCATACCTGTGCTTGAGGAGAACAACGCTGTCAACGATGTTGACTGGTATATCGCGGAGCAGGCGATAAAATTCATTGCAGAGCACCGCGATCTTATCGGGCATACCTCTATCTCGGTCAATTTTTCGCGCGATCATATCCGGGAGCCGGATTCACATCTCAGGCTCGCGGCACTTGCGGATAAGTATGATGTGCCGCATAAGCGCATCACCGCCGAGGTCACAGAATCGGCAATGGTCATCGAGGGCGAGCGCATAGGCGCATGGCTCGAGAATATGCATTCGGTGGGGTTCAGGGTAGCGATAGACGATTTCGGGAGCGGTCTTTCCTCGCTCCAGTTCGTCAAGGATATGCCGTTTGATATACTGAAGATAGACAAATCACTCCTGTCGCAGAACTGCGGGAACGAAAAGGAGCGGACAGTGCTCGAGAGCATATTCTATTTCGCGTCGCGACTGAATATGACGACAGTATGCGAGGGTGTTGAAACGATGCAGCAGCTCAGCTTTATGAGGACGTGCGGCTGCAACAGGATACAGGGGTATCTGTTCTCAAAGCCTTTGCCCGAAGCCGAATTCGTCGAGGTGCTCAAGGTGAACAAGAACACCGAGCATATCGGCGATATCCTTGCGATGCAGAACCCGACAAATGCACAGAAGCTTCTTATGGAGGCAGTATTTATCAGATATCCTCTTATAATATTCTCAAATCTCTCGAAAAACAGCTATTATATGATGGCATACGACAGCTTTTCGACAAAGACCTGTCCCGCTGCCGGTATATTTGACGAGCTTATCGAGAGCGGTGCAAAAACAATGGCAGAGGAGGATGTTTCTGTATTTGTCGATGCGTTTGAAAGGAAGAATCTTCTTCGTGCCTATGAAGAGGGGAAGAAGTTCGTCAGAGTCGTCACACGCCAGCGCGGCGACGACGGCATCTACCGCCGTGTGGAAACTACCGATTACTTTGTAAAAAGCCCTTCAAGCGATGATATACTTGTCATAACGCTGTCTGAAAATCTCGAATAACAGCCGTGCAGCATTATACCGATCAAAACCGCCCTCTCCGCAGATCACGGAGCAAGGGCGGTTTTATATTTCGTTACGGTATCATCACGGTCTCGACAAGATTGCCGTTCGGCATATCGGATAACAGGAACGATTCGTTGTTTCTGAGCAGCAGGGCTTTTCCCGGCGGGATAAGATCGCCGCTTGCCGAACGCAGCCCTTTTATCCTCTGATTTATGAGCAGCCAGCGGCCGTTCTGTTTCACGACGTATGCCTGCATCTCACGGCTTGCCTTTTCGTCGGCGAATATATTTGAATAGACGTGCCACGGGAACAGCGGCATATTGTTGTATACCACCAGTTCTCCGTACTGCATCCACTGACCGCGCTTGCCGCGCAGCTCCTTTTTCAGTCTGAATTTAACTATCTCAGATGCAGATACCTTTTTACCGCAGAACGGACATACGGGATGATCCGCATCGTACATCACGAACATCTTTGCCTTGCACTGCGGATCGTCACACGGATAGAGCAGATCCCATGTCCGCAGAAGTCCGCGCTCCCAGTCCATTGCGGTCGGGCGGAGCTTGGGAGAATGCAGTCCGTCCACAAAAGCACGGATGAAGAGCTCTTCAAGATAGGGTCCGAGATCATGTATCGTCACTTTCAGATCGTCCGGGCGGTTGCTGGTATCGTTCGGATCCTCGATAAAGACCGCATCCGAACCCATCAGCCGCTGATCCTCCTCCTCGGCGGACATTCCGGGGAAGTGCTTCGGTCCGTTGAGAGGATGTCTTGTCAGCAAAAACTCGTATATCAGCACTGCGAGGGAATGGAGATCGGTCTCGATACATGGCAGCGAACGCCTGGGGTCGCCGTAGGGGTATTCCATAGTGGCGAGCACCTCGGGAGCGATATATCCGCGTGTGCCTGCGACCTCGGGCGGATAGAGCTCGGGAACGACGAGAGAGTCGATATCTATTACCACACAGCTTCCCGTTTTCGGGTCTATCAGGACATTATTGTTCGAGAGATCGGAATGTGCAAGTCCCGCAGCGTGCATCCTTCTGATCGAACGCGCAAGGGATATGCATACCTTCAGCATCAGCATGAAATTGCCGAGCTCGCGCGGGTCGAGATATTTCCTGTTCCTTGATGTGAACCAGTTGCTCTTTTTGTCCCTGCCTCTCAGGTCAAGCCCGCTGACGAGCGAGGAATTTGCGTCAAAGAAGAATTTCGGCGGGTATGCGGGGCTGACTATGCCGAATTCAGGAGATACCACTATACCGGTCGGCCAGCAGTATTTATCCGCGAAATACTCCGCGAGCTGTTCGGTGTTTCCCATAGCTCCGCCGTTTTCCTCGGAGACAGTGGGGTTGTATTTTCCTATGATAGCCGCTATGCGGTCGCGCATCTTGGCGTCCTGTCCCATTTTCGGGTCGTTGAAGAACTGGACGACATAGCTTTTGTCGGGTGCGAAGTAGGTATATTTCATGCCGCCTCTTGGCGGATTGCTTGTGACGACGTATTGGAGCTTGCTCCCGTCAGCCAGAACTGCCTCTGCAATTTCTGACATGATCTCACCTCCGAGTTGCATATTGGTGTTTTATTGATCGTGAGATCAATACTTTCAGATAAGTGCCAGAACGAGCGTCCTGTCGTCAAATGAGCCTCTTCTGACATAGCTGTCGAGCCATATCCTGAGCCTTTCGGCGGGATCGTCGGTATCCATCCTGTCCCTGACCGCCGCAGCCGCCGCAGATATGATATCCCGTTCATCCCAGAGCTCTTCGGGAGCAATACCGACACTGCCGCAAAGCTCGTCTGTATAGTTCAGCGCGATCTTTACATTATTGTCGTTTACCCACGGATATTCCGCAGGTTCTGGCAGTTTTTTTATCATATCGAGCTGATGTGCCGAAAGCTCGTCGGTGTTGACAGGCTCCTTTACGGTAAGTATGCCGTTTGCGAGCAGATCGAGATACAGACATCCGATGCGTGTCTCATTCGGGAAATAATCATCGGCAACGCCGTCTGTCATGAGTATGAGCAGATCGGATGTGCCGCGGGAGAGCTTTGTCCTTGCTTCAAGCCCGTCGAGCAGACGCTTCGATGTGATAAATTCCGTTTCTCCTGAAAATTCACCGCTGTCGGGTGCGCCCATGAGCTTCACAGCCTTGTCATACTCTGCCGAGGTATTTACAAGAGCAGCGATCCCGTCGCCTATCTGACAGGAGATGACGAGCTTTTCGGATTTTTCGGTAATAAGCGGTATCACAGCCGATACGAGCAGTGTCGCCGAAAAATCCCTGAGATCGAGCTTTCTGCCGACTATATCGGAATATCTGCTGTCGGTCACACGGTCATAGAATGCATTTTCGACCGCATTATACGCCTTGACTACCGAATCCTGAACGATCTTTGCAAGTCTGCGGCAGGCAGCCATGCATTTTTCGTCCGAAAGATCAAGGCTCAGTACAGATATGATATCGGGCTCATCCTTCATTATATCCGCGAAGGTATGTTTCATATATCCCACAGCCGCCTTACAGGATTCTCTTGCGCCGATGCGTGAGAATTTCCTCGAACCTGCGCCGTCCGATACCGCTATAAATGTTATATTTCCCTCACAGGCGGCTTCAAACCAGTCGTCGCAGTTGGTGCCTTCGTGCTTGTGCTTTTTCCCGCGCACTCTTGCTCCGATGATCTCCGAGCCCTCATATTTTTCCGATAGCGTGAGATATTCGGGGAACGGTTCGGGCTCGTCCTGCGGGATATCCTTGTATTTCCACAGCGATGCGGTATAGCTCGTGATATCCTTTCCGGAAAGTGCATCCTTTTTGCCGTCGTCGGGAGCTGTATCGTCGTCAGCGGTGACGGCAGATACATCCGAAGATATATCCGAAGATGCTGTTCCCGCAGATGTCTCCTCCGATGCTTCGGGTGCCGGTTCTGCCGTGTCCGTATCAGGAGCGGCGGCTTCATCCGCAGCGGCATTTTCGGCGCTGTCGGTGAGCAGGAGCACTTCCTCCGGCTTGTTTTCCTCAGCGGGTGTAGCGGTGATATTCATATTCTCGTCCATTGCGGGCCTCCGTTAAGGTACGATCTGGAAGCCGTGCGGAGGAGGCGGCAGCATCAGCTCTCCGGGCTTGGCTTCGATACTTTTTGAGGTCATCCTGACCGATCCCGATACCCATGCGAAAAACTGTGCAAAATCGCCCGCAGTCAGCGAATTCATCATGAGCACATTATCCGTCAGCATTTTGAGATATTCGGTCTTTGCGTCGGCGCCTGCCGCACAGGCAACGATATTTGCAGCCTTCATCGCTTTCAGGCGCGAGGCGTTCACCTTGAAATCCTCGGCATCGGAAGGTGAGCCGTCCGTAAGGATAAATACGAGCGGACGCCAGTCGCCCTTCTGTGTCTGCGTGGAGTGGCGTATCTCGGTGTTCATGCAGTCGATGAGCACTTCTACGGCCCGTCCGAACATCGTAGCGCCGCTTGCCTTCAGCTCCGGCTCCCTGAAGAGCATCAGCTCGGTGAGCGGAGCTTCCTGCCGTGCCGCGCTTGCAAAGGTTATGACGGAGATATAGGCAGTCTCGAGTGCCTGCGGGTCGCCCTTGAGTTCGCTCACAAGTGTACGTATGCCCTGTTTCACGGCTTCGATCTTTTCTCCGTGCATCGAGCCCGAACAGTCTATCAGCAGGTAGACAGGGAGCCTTCTGATATAATCTGACATTTTTTCTCCTTTTTACAGTCAGCGGCATGAGAAATTGCACTTTCAGTCAAGCAAAAGCTTTGCATATATGAGTTTTGCGCAGGCTGAATGCAGCAATTTCAATGTCGATCACTATATTGTTCGTTCAAAAAACGAAAGCGCCGTACTTCGCACTCCGGCAAAAGCAAACCGACGCTTTCGTATTATACTTTGAGGTTAAAGATCAGACATTCACGCCGAAGCTGAGGCAGAGAGCCCTGAGCCCGCCCGAATAGCCGCTTCCGATAGCGTTGAATTTCCAGTTGCCGTTGTTCTTGTAGATCTCACCGACAACGATAGCTGTCTCGATCGAGAAATCCTCGCCGAGATCGTAGTGTATCAGCTCAGTGCCTGTGCTCTCATCAACAACGCGGATATATGCATTGGATACCTGTCCGAAGTTCTGGTTGCGTGTTTCGGCTTCGTATATGGTTACCGTAAATGCGATCTTGCTGACATTTTCGGGGACCTTGCTGAGATCGACTTTGATAACCTCGTCATCTCCCTCACCCTCACCGGTGAGG
>JAILFE010000040.1 GCA_024697725.1 Oscillospiraceae bacterium | reverse complement strand
ACAGAATTCTTCGCGCGTGCGGCAGCCTCCTCCGGGATAAACGGCATAGTCATCAACAATGTCAATGTCGGCGCACAGGCTACAAGATTCATTACGGAGGAATACTTCCCGAGCCTCAACAAGCTCGCCGATGTATTTGAGCGCTACGGCATAGCTCTTTTCCTCAGCATAGATTTTGCCGCTCCGATAGATATCGGCGGCATGGACAGCTCCGACCCGCTCGACGAAGGAGTGATCGCCTGGTGGAACGAATGCTGCAAAAAACTCTTCACATCGGTGCATAACTTCGGCGGCTTCCTCGTAAAAGCCGATTCCGAGGGCAGACCTGGTCCGTTTACATACAACCGCACACACGCCGACGGCGCGAATATGCTCGCAAGAGCTATGAAGCCCTACGGCGGCTGCGTTATCTGGCGCTGCTTCGTATACAACTGCCGCCAGAACTGGCGCGACAGAAAGACCGACCGCGCAAGAGCCGCTTTCGACAACTTCCTCCCGCTCGACGGAAAGTTTGACGACAACGTAATACTCCAGATAAAGAACGGCCCTATGGATTTCCAGATAAGAGAACCTGTCCACCCGCTTTTCGGTGCTATGAAGAACACAAATCTCATGCTCGAAGTGCAGATCGCACAGGAATATACGGGTCAGCAGCGCCATGTATGCTACCTTATGCCCATGTTCAGGGAGATACTCGATTTCCACACCTATGCTTCGGAAAATAACGACACCGTTTCAGATATAATATCCTCACGCGGAAGATTCTGCGGGATAGCGACCGTCTGCAACACCGGAGACGATACCAACTGGACAGGCAGCGATCTTGCAGCCGCAAATCTCTACGGCTTCGGGCGCATCGCCTTTGAAAAGGACATAACTCCCGAAAAGATCGCCGATGAATGGTGCCGCATGACCCTCGGCAACGACAGTGAGGTCGTATCCAAGGTCAGCAGTATACTTCTCAACTCCCGCCGTGTATACGAAAACTACACAGCTCCCCTCGGCATGGGCTGGCTCTGCACTCCCGCGAACCATTACGGCCCCGCGCCTCTCGGCTATGAGTTCGACAGGTGGGGAACATACCACTACGCCGACCGCGATCATGTCGGTCAGGATCGCAGCGACAAGGGCACAGGTTATGCGCTGCTCTACAACGCTCCGCTCGACAAGATATACAACTCCCCCGAAAGCTGCCCCGATGAGCTGATACTGTTCTTCCACAGGCTCCCGTATGACTTCAGGCTGAAAAGCGGCAAAACGCTGATACAGCATATCTACGACACGCATTTCGAGGGATATGACGAGGCAGTCGGCTTCTCCGAAACATGGAACAGCCTTGAAGGAAAGATAGACAAACGCATATTCGACAACGGAGTCGAGCGCTTCAAGATGCAGCTTGGCTGTGCGATAGAATGGCGCGACATAATCAACAGCTTCTTCTTCCGTCTTTCGGGCATACCCGATGAAAAGGGAAGGCAGATCTACTGATACGGAGGCATAACGTATGCTTACATTAAAGAAAATATTCTCGGACGGGATGATATTCCAGCGCGATAC
Organism: Oscillospiraceae bacterium; assembly: GCA_024697725.1. Taxonomy (GTDB): domain Bacteria; phylum Bacillota; class Clostridia; order Oscillospirales; family Ruminococcaceae; genus RGIG4694. Next base: position 2,071 of record JAILFE010000040.1, on the reverse strand, counting down.
CGAAAACACTATATCCGGAAAGGCAGATGCCGGAGCAGGGATATCATTGTATCTTCTGAAGAACGGCGGAGAGGTCTTTTCCGACAAAACGACAGCCGACAGCGACGGCTGCTGGAAAATAATACTCCCGCCGATAAAGGGCAGCAAAGTTCCCTATTCCATGTGCGTCGAGTGCGGTGAGGAAAAGCTGACTGTAAAGGATGTCTATTCGGGCGAGCTGTTCCTGATAAGCGGTCAGTCGAATATGGAACTGCCGATGTCACGCACATATTATCCCTTCGAGGACGCAGCTCCCCACACCGATTACCCGCTCATACACGAATTCCGCGCACCTATCGTGAACTGCTTCACTATCGGTGAGCGCCATGATGATTTCGCAGGCGGCGAATGGAAAAGCGCTGTCGGCGAAAACATCCTCCCGATGAGCGCGACGGGCTACTACTTCGCAGCGGAGATATTCAAAAGGCTCGATATCCCGGTAGGATTGGTCAATACCTCGGCAGGCGGCGCTGCTGTCGAGAGCTTCATGCCGTATGATATGATAAAGAAATACAAGATACACGATGAATTTCTCGCAGAAGCCACCAAGGAGAATTACATCGAAAACACCCAGAAGGCGGATATGGCACGCGAAGGTGAATGGAGCAAAGCACTCGGCACGAATGATTTCGGTCTTGTGCCGTCCGATGATATGTCCACCTGCACCGTCCCCTGCTCGACAGAGGATATCGAAGAGCTGAAGGGCTTTTCGGGAAGACTGTATTTCTTTAAAGAATTTGATCTCCCCGACGACTTCCCGCAGACCGGCGCCATGCTGATACTCGGCACGATCACCGACAGCGATATCTCCTATATCAACGGAGTGAAGGTCGGCGAAACGGGATATCTTTATCCTCCGAGATACTATCCCGTACCGGACGGCGTACTGAAAAAAGGCAAAAACACCGTTGCCGTTCGCGTTGATATCAGAAGCGGTCTCGGCGGCTTCACCAAAGGGAAGAGATACTGCCTTAAATCGGGAAACAGGATAATCGACCTTTCGGGCGAATGGAGATACGCGATCGCAAAAAGATCGGAGCCTATAAAGCCCTCGGTATTCTTCCAGGGGAACCCGCTCGCGCTCTATGCGAACCTGGCTGCTCCCTCGTTCGGTATAAAATACCGCGCTATGGTATGGTATCAGGGCGAGACAAACTGCGGCAGACCGGAATACTACAAGCAGATGTTCACCGAGCTTGTGGAAATGTACCGCAAAGAATGCGGCTGCGAGCTGCCTGTGATATACACCCAGCTCGTAAATTTCGAGGGTATGTGCGAACACGACCCCTCGCAGTCATGGGCTTCTTTCAGAAAAGCACAGCTCGACTGCCTTGATATACCCGATACGGCAATGGCTGTGACCGCAGATATAGGCGAATACAACGATCTCCACCCGAAGAACAAGCGCGATATCGGCAAGCGGCTCGCCTACTGCGCCGGAGGACTTCTCTACGGCGACAAAACGATATTCGCAAGGTGTACAAAAGCCGCAGCATCAGAAAACGGCGGCAGGACGGATATCACGCTCACCTTCGACACAGGTGTATATCTGCAGTATGCCGATGCCTCCGCTTTCGAGGCGGTATTCGAGGACGGCACCTTCCGCTGCGAAACAGACGGCACCGAGCACTGCTCCGAAACACTGAAAATGAGCGTCCCGCACACCGGAAAGCTCATCAAGGTGCGCTACGCATGGCGCAACAACCCATATATGTTCAATCTCCTCGATCTTGAAATAAAGCACGTTTCTCCGTTCGAGATAACGCTGTAAAAAATGAGCATAATAAAGTAAAAACGTCCGTATACCGTTCACAACGGTATACGGACGTTCTGTTATTTTTTTCCTGCCTCGGCAAGATCCTTTTCCGCTTTGGTTATCTGGAGATAATCGGCATTAAGCTCATCGGGAGATATCATCCCGCCGTCAAGCGCGGCAAAGCAAAGGCTCGAAGCTCTTTGCAGACGAAGCTGCGGCGGCGCACATATGATACTGCCGCTGCCGTATTTTTCACAAAGCGCCTCGGCGTGATCT
>JAILFE010000404.1 GCA_024697725.1 Oscillospiraceae bacterium | reverse complement strand
ACAGACAGCTGAAATTTCTGAACTTATTCATGAATATCAACCGCCGCCCGTTCCTTGCCGTGATGAGGAAATATCTGTATAAAAGCTATCTCGGATATGCGGCAAAGGTCGCGGCAAAGCGCAGACATGGAGAGTGGCTTGATACATGGGGTATGATCGTTGACCCGAACAAGACCGACGAAGGATTTGCGTTCACGCTCGTTGGGTGTCCTATCGCGGAGTACGCGAAGAAATACGGCTACATGGACATAATGCCGCATATGTGCGCTCTCGATCATGCCTACGCAAAGCTGATGCACGCAAGGCTGATACGAACTCATACGGTTGCGACGGGTGCGGACTCCTGCGACTACTGGTATATTCCCGACAAAAGCAGAAAGGCACGGGAATACAATGGCAAAATAGTATAAGCAGAAACGGAGACAGGACATGGATCCATTTATCAGACAATTCGGAAAGCCGAGCGGTCTTCCTGGGAAAATGCTCGGAAAGGTCATGGCAGTGTCGAACAGGAAAATGCACAGGGCAGTTCTGTCCGAACTGAAAGCTCCTTCAAAGCTGCTGGAGATAGGCTTCTGGTCGGGACATCAGCTTGAAATGATAAGCCGACGATACCATGCGTGTGAGCTTTCCGGCATTGATATCTCCGCGGATATGCTGAGTATTGCAAAGAAAAGACTCGGCACAAAAGCCAAGCTCTCCGTCTGTAACTGCGAGCAAATGAGGTTTCCCGACAGGTGCTTTGACTTTGTCATTACGACTGACACCTGCTATTTCTGGAACGACCCAATTAAGGTACTTCACGAGATAAAAAGGATACTTCGTCCGAACGGGCGGCTGATACTTGCGTACAACTCCATGTACGCCCGCGCCGTACACAAGTCCGACCCTACAAAGGGTATGTATGACGATGCGGGCATTGAAAAAGCTGTCACCGGCTCGGGAATGAAGATACAGTCAAGAAAGCCGTGCGGTATGGGACAGGCGGTGTTTGTGATCTCGCACATTTTGCCGCCGTCAGAATAAAATGCATATCCACGAAAGGAAATACAGAAATGACGGGAACAGTCGAATCGGGCTGTTCCCGCCTTGCTTTGAGCATAAAAAATCCACGGATAATTGGATACCATTCTTCAGCTGCGCATCATCGTAAGCTGAAAACAAAAGTCTTGAAAAAATCAATACATCAAAGCAAAGCTGCGCAGAATGAAATTTAGATATATACCGTTATTTTCCGCTTCCTATTAACAAATGCCAAACTACCAGCGATAATATAAAACGAGGTGCTTATGGCAAACCGAACTCCGGGCGTTACCGAAAAAATTGGAATGTGCTATGCAGGAATTTCTTGCAAATAGCTACAACGGCACATACTGAATCCAAGGGAACAGGCAAAGGAGCGTGTCCATGCTTCGCAAAATACTACATAAACCACAGGCACTTCTCGGAGTTGTACTGATGTTAGCTGAGATCAGTTCTTTGCTGCTCAGCTTGTACTTGTTGGCAAGTGCTGTCAGGTAGAGCTTGTTGTACTCCTCCGTTTCCTTGTCGAGCTGCTTATGCTCCTCAGCGATCGTTGCCTGCCGCTTGGCGCTCTTCTTTTAGAGCTTCGCCAGCTTGTCAGCGATAGAAGTCGCAGCCATATCATCACCGCCATTCAGAAATTTTAGTCGAACCGATTTCTCAGCCTCATACTAAAATTATAGCGCACTCGGATACAAAAAGTCTATTCGCAGTACGCATGAAGTTGAGTGCGCCATAAAACTTTTTTTATCGTGAAAATGTTATGGGAAATTTTGAAACGGGCATAAAAAATGCAGAACTGGTGTTGCTCTGCATTTGAAGAATATCAGGTTGTTTTATTCAATATGATTGATAAGAATTCAGTATTCTCAAAATCACCCCAACCCGGTTCTTTTTCTTCACGTCCTACGGGCTTGCCCCTTTCATATTCAAAATGACTTAATGATGCTCTGTCGGTGAATGGGATATTATGTTTTTTTAGAATGGATTCTATGTCCTCAATCAGTTCGGTAACAAGAGGTTCAGCGCCCTCAACACAAGAACCCTCACATATACTGCCAAAATCACTGGGGATCATCAGAACTTGACATAGTTCATCAGTACCCTTGCCGTCCGTAATTCCTCTGAACAATGCAGTAATTTCATCGTAGTCATCTTTATCTAAATTCCCTTCATATGAACGCTCATTCGTTTCTTCATATGTGTCAAATTCAAGTATAAATTCCGGAACAGCTTGAGAGTATATATCCCACGATTCATTCCACCAATGCGTAGTCCATTGCCACATTCTTTTTGAAACAGGTGTCCAATCACGTTCGGGATAAAGAGTAGTCAAATAACGTTCTATGCACATAAAAATATAACATAGCCGACCAGTCATTGTGATATTATAGTGCGTGCTCAATAACCGCCCTTACGGGCGGTTATTGAGCACGCACTATATACAGAAGGAAACTCTGAATAAACCATAATAGTACATTTTAATATATCTTTGTTCCGTATGCCTTGATTTTTCTGCTTGTACTGCACATTGTTCTTCAGGAATCAATCGGTGGAACAATAGCTTTGCGCAGACTGAATGCAGCAATTTCCATGTCGGTTACTATAAGTTCATGTTATTCAGGGAGAGACTCTCCGTTCATCCTCATTGCTATGGCGAATAGTTTTGCAAGGAAATACATTATAGCACATTCATCCTCCTGCCAGATACGGCGGCTGTACGGCTCGGCACAGATAAGATAACCGTTGGTCTCTTCATTCATACTTATCCTTGTGATAAGTACATTTTCCATTTGGTGTTTTTTAAGTACGCCCATAAAAACCGGAGCGATCTCACTCAGCCCGTTTATTATATTTGTACGATAGATGTCATCATTCGTTATACGCTCAATATCCGGCACGCTTTCCGCGAATTCCTTGTTGAGTACAGCATACATAACTTTATTTTTGCCGGTATAATAGAGATCCGTTATCCCGATCTCGTCCTTAAGCAGCGGAAGAACTGACTGAAATATATTTTCGATATCGTGAACAAATTCAACTCGTCTCGTCAGGGATTGCATTATGGAACAAATGCCATGCCCCGCCATATTTCTTATCTCAATGTTCTTATGCTTTTCCTCGACATAGATTATATAGCAGTTCCTGCCCTTGCTCTTTCCGCGGTAGAGAGTCTTGTCTATCAAAGCAAACAGACCGTCATAATCTCCGGCATCATAAGGGAATGATGCACAGCCTATGGTTGCAGTGACATATGGGCTGCAGGTTTCCAGTTCATAGTTTCTGCGCAGAACCTTGCCGCCGGTGTACATTTCATTAAAAAACGATTTCTTTTCAGCATATTCAATATCTCTGAGATCAATGATTATAAACTCATCTCCGCCGAAACGACCCACTATACCAAATCCATCGATATACTCAGAAAGAGCCTCCGACACACCTCTCAGTAATTCGTCTCCTTTGCTGTGTCCGTATGTATCATTAACGAACTTAAAGTTATCAAGATCCAGCATCACAAAGCTGAATGGTATCTTATCTTCTATAAGTGATTTTGCAAATCCAAGAATAAACGGTCTTGCAACAAGTCCGGTAAGAGAATCAACAATATGATCGAGCGCTGTTGTTTTGAGCTGATCAGCAAAATAATGATATTTTATGAGCTGTTCTATCCTATACACTGTCGTACACCATCCCAAATCGAGTTACAGGCACAATATTTCATTATATCTGTTTATTATACATCTTTCCGAACTAAAAGTCAATAGATAAAACGGATATCTTGAAATACAACATCATCTCTTTATATCATAGCTCATATTCATAAGATCACGTATGCTCTGTACATCATCAGTGATATTTGCATCACCGTGTATGGTATGCTTGATAACGCTGCTCGCAACAGCAAAATCCACCATATCCATCGGATTTGATCCGTGCATCATCGCGTATATAAGTCCACTCGCGAACGCATCGCCGCCGCCTACACGGTCGAGTATATTGAACGTGAACAGTCTGCTCTCAAACGTGTGTTCCTCATACCATAGGAAAGCCTTCAGACTGTTCTCGCTGCCGCTGTATGCATAACGCACATGGCGTGCAATGCATTTCAGATTCGGATACCGCTCCGCGAATATCCGGAATATCTCATCCTGCTGCTCATAATCCGGCTGCAGAGGGAGACCATCCTTCATATCGCCCAATGAGTGATCCGCTTCATCCTTCCATAGATGATACGGCTCTATTCCAAAAAGAACATCTACATAAGGAAGACATTCCGTACAGAAATCACGCGCTTCATCCCATGTCCAGAGCGTGCTGCGGAAATTGCCGTCGAAGCTGACCGTAAGACCCGCCTCTTTCGCAGCTTTCAGGCTGTTCATTACCAGTTGCCGACAGCTCGGTGACAGTGCCGGAGTAATTCCGCTCAGATGCAGCCATGTGTATCCGTCAAGCAGCTTTTTCATGTCAACTCTACTGTAATCATATTCGGAGAAAGCACTGTGTTTTCTGTCATAGATCACTTTGCTCGGGCGTATTCCATAACCCTTTTCGTAGTAATAGCTCCCGAGACGATGTGTGGGTGTCTCTTCCGGAGTACTGAGTATCACGGGGCTGCAGTGAACATCGTTGCTTCTAAGCATTCGTACCGCGCTCTTTCCGACGCTGTTATTCGGGACAACGCTGAAAAATGTGCTGTCGACGCCTAAGTTGGCGAGCGCAAGAGCGATATTTGCTTCGCTTCCGCCATAGCTTGCATCAAAGCCTGTGGCTGTACGTATCTTCTCATAATTCGGCGGCGTAAGTCTGAGCATTATCTCGCCTATCGTGATGAACTTCATCGGACTTCCCTGACCCCCGCACAAAACGTCATTTTCTTCCATTTCTATCTCCTGTTCATCAAAAGGCCGCGTAGTGTTATCTGCGCGGCCCTTAAGGAACTGCTGATCAAATCAGATACTGCGCAAAGTTATGCCGCAGATATGTTCCTTATTTTGTAAAATATTTTACAGCGTTGTTATAGCTTATATCCTTCACTATCTGTCCGACAAGGGCGATATTATCCGGATATTCTCCATTTTCAATAAGTTCTCCGAGCATATTGCAGAGTATCCTTCTGAAGTACTCGTGGCGCGTATAGGAAAGGAAGCTGCGGCTGTCCGTGAGCATTCCGACGAACTTCGAGATGAGTCCGAGCTGGGAAAGTGCGGTAAGCTGCCTCTGCATCCCGTCCTTCTGATCGTTGAACCACCATGCCGAACCGAACTGTATCTTTCCGACGATCCCGCCCTGCTGGAAGCAGTTCATTATTGTCGCGATCACCTCGTTATCACGCGGATTGAGACAGTAAAGTATAGTCTTTGGCAGTTCATCCGTGCTGTCAAGCGTATCCATCAGCATCGAAAGCTCTTTCGCAAAGCATTGGTCTTCAATAGCGTCAAAACCTGTATCCGGTCCGAGCAGGCTCATATATCTGCGGGAATTGTTGCGAAGTGCACCGATGTGGTACTGCTGTACCCAGTGCAGACGTGCGTACTGCTTTCCGAGGTGAACGAGCACATATCCCTTGTACTGTCTGATCTCGTCGGGAGTTATATCATCGCCGTTCAGCGCCTTCTTTACGATCTTATCGACCTTGTCCCTGTCGGCAGGCCTGAACATGACAACATCTAGCGCATGATCGGAGCATACACATCCGACGCTGTCGAAATACTCGATGCGTTTCGTGAGCGCTTCACAAAGACTGTCGATACCGTCGATACGAATGTCGGCAGCATCCGCGAGCTTCGCGATATACGGAACAAAAGTAGGAAGTTCAATGTTGATCGCTTTATCCGGGCGGAATGCCGGAGCAACTTCGACATCAAACGACTTGTCCTCTTTGAGCAGCTTGTGGAAATGCAGATCGTCAATAGGATCGTCTGTCGTGAACAGCTTCTTTACGTTGCTCATGGATATGAGTTTTCTCGCTGTAAGCGTCTGGAGCTTTTCGTTGCACTTGTCAAAAATATCCTTTGCAGTCTCGGGCGAGAGGATATCGTTGATACCGAAATATCTCTGAAGTTCAAGATGTGTCCAGTGGTATATCGGGTTGCCGATAGCATATGGCATCACCTCGGCATATTTCATGAATTTCTCAAAATCGCCTCTGTCGCCGGTGATGTAGCTTTCATCAACTCCCATTTCACGCATCAGTCTCCACTTGTAATGGTCGCCGCCGAGCCAGCATTCGGTTATCGAAGCAAACTTCCTGTCATTGTATATCTCCTGTATCGGAAGATGACAGTGAAAATCAAAGATCGGCATATCCTTCGCGTAGCCTTCATAAAGCTTCACCGCAGTCTCGTTATTAAGGACAAAATCCTTATCCATAAATTTCTTCATCTGAGTCTCTCCCCTGTTATCAAAGTGTCACGCCCGTTTTAAAGAGTGCTATATCCCTGGAATTGTAACGTTCATTTACAGTCTGCTGACCGTCTGCAACTGCTGCCACAAGATCGATAAGTTCACCGAGCTTGCTGTCGAAGCTGTCTCCTGCCGCGATACCGCCAGCGTCAAAATCTATCCAGTTCGGTTTTTTTGCCGCAATATCCGAGTTCGTGGATATTTTGACTGTAGGCACAAAGCCGCCGAACGGAGTTCCGCGTCCTGTGGTGAACAGCACCAGATGGCAGCCCGCACACGCGAGGTTTGTAACTGCCACCATATCATTTCCGGGACCGTTCAGCAGGTTCAGTCCGTGCGCTGTGAGCTGATCCCCGTCAAACAACACATCACATACTGCCTGCGAACCGGATTTCTGCGTACAGCCCAGCGATTTGTCCTCGAGAGTTGTAATGCCGCCCGCCTTATTTCCGGGTGACGGATTTTCATACACAGGCTGACCGTGCTTCTGATAGTATTCCTTGAAACCGTTTATCAGCGAAACTACCTTACCGAACGTTTTTTCGTCCTTTGCGCGATCCATAAGAAGCTGCTCTGCACCGAACATTTCCGGCACTTCCGTGAGTACGGTAGTTCCGCCCGCAGAAGCCATATAGTCGGAAAATCGACCCACAAGCGGGTTCGCAGTTATACCGGAAAGTCCGTCCGAGCCTCCGCATTTGAGTCCGACTTTAAGACATGAGATGTCTCTGGGTATACGTTTATCGTTCTTCGCAGCCTCATACAGCTTCTCAAGAAGCATTACACCCTCGGAAATCTCATCACCGACTTCCTGCGCAACAAGGAATTCCGTGCGGGTCTCATCATACTCTCCGAGTGTCTCCCGGAATACGTCCATCCTGTTGTTTTCACATCCAAGCCCGAGCACCAGCACGCCGCCGCAGTTGGGATGCTTCACCATTCTCTGGAGAAGCAGCTTTGTACGCTCGTGATCCTCGCCTATCTGCGAGCAGCCGTAAGGATGAGTGAACGTGAAGCAGCCGTCGATGCCCGGCAATGAGCCATATTTGCGGTTGAACGCATCAACTATTGCTCTTGCCTGAGCATTTACACAGCCGACAGTGGGTATCACCCACAGCTCATTGCGTATGCCGACTTCGCCGTTTCTGCGCACATAAACGTTTATTGTACGCGGTTTTACAGAAGGGGCAGAAGCTATCTCCTTGCGATTATACGAATACTCGAGAGTTCCGTCAAGGCAGGTCGCCATATTGTGGCTGTGGATATGTTCACCGGGATTTATGTCAGCAGTCGCTTTTCCGATGACCTCACCGTATTTTATGATTTTGTCGCCCGTTTTTATAGGCTTTAACGCAAATTTGTGTCCCTTTTCTATATCCTCGGCAAGTGTCACTCCCTCGGCTGTCTCACCTTTTTTTATCGGCATGAGAGCTACGCCTACCGAATCAGACGGAGAAATTACAATTGTCTTTTTCATCGTCATTCACCGAGAAATTCTTTCAGAGCGGCTCTCTCGCCTTTCTCAACTATGTTCTTTATGTATCCTGCAACAATGTTCACGTTATCATCATCAGTCAGATCCTGCTGCCATATTTCCGATGCAGACAGCACGATCCCTGACATTTTGCTGTAGTCTGAGAGCTGCCACAATTCCTTCCAGAATTCAAGATAAGCTGCGTCATCATTCAGTTCTATTTCCGCATCTCCCCGCCTGCCGCGGAAAAAGACGATAAGCGAAGCGAGCGCAAACAGTATATGCTTCGGAGACTTTCCGAACTTCGCACGATAATCGTTATACGACGGAAGAAGCCGTGTTCTGAATTTTGTTGTGGAATTGAGTGCTATAGACATGAGCTCATGACGAATATAGGGATTCATGAAACGTTCCATTACTGCGTTTGCGAATGCGTCCATCTCGTCTGCGGGAAGATCTATAGTAGGCTTTACTTCCTCGTTCACCATATCGCGTATGAACTTTCCGACATCCTCATCGGTGACTGCCTCACGCACAGTATCTATGCCGCAGAGGTAAGCTATCGGCACCATTGCGGTATGCGAGCCGTTGAGGATCTTTACTTTACGCTGCTTGTACGGCGTGATGTCATCCGCGAAAATTACGTTGAGTCTGGATCTGTCAGCAGGAAGTTTCTCCTGCACTAACGGTTCTTTCTGCAGTACCCAAAGGTGGAATACCTCGCCCTTTACGATGCTGTTGTCGTTATAACCGGTCTCTTCGCATATTGCCGCGGCGTTGTCGCGCGGATATCCGGGTACTATGCGGTCAACCAGAGTATTGGTGAAATGATTTGCGGAGTTGAGCCAGTCAATGAACGCGCTGTCCATCCCGTTTATCTTTGCAAGCTCGTTCAGCACACGTCTGAGTTCTTCGCCGTTGTGGTCTATAAGCTCACAAGGTACTATTGCAAGGCCCTTGTCAGCTGCGCCGCTGAAATGATCGTAGCGGGCTTTCAGAAACGCAAGAAGCTTTCCCGGATAACTCTTCGGACATACGGTAAAGTCCGTGTCAGTCTCATCAAGAGCGATACCCGCCTCTGTTGTGTTGGAGACTATGATCTCGAGTTCCCCGCTCGCGGCGTATGAAAGGAACTTTTCGTACTGTGTGTACGGATTAATGAAGTCCCGGAGCACATCTATAACTTCACGGATCTGTACTTTTTTGCCGTTATCGATACCCTCAAGACAAACGGTATATAGACCGTCCTGTTCTGCAAGATCGGCTGCCCTTCCTTGAAATGTAGGCTGCACGACCGCAACATCAGCGTTCATTATGCCGTTATCATTCAGATCCTGTATGATCCAGTCAACAAATGCTCTTAAAAAATTGCCCTCGCCAAACTGAAGCACCTTTATCGGGCGTTTACCTGTCGGATAATTTGTTCTGTTCAGATCTTTCATAAAAACCACCGTTTTCTGTAATTAATCTTTCTTCTCTTTAAGTTTTATACGTTTCTCCGTCTGTTTGTCAAAAAGATAAATGCTCTCATAGGGTATATCAAACGTGACTTCAGTATCAGTCTCCATGGAGATATGCGGGTCCACCTTCAGAATGCAGTTGACACCTTGCATATCCACGTACACGTTGGTATTGTCTCCGAGCAGCTCGACAAGCTCAACAACGCCGGTAAGACTCATCGCATCTCCGCTTTTGTCAGCTATTCTGACAGCCTCGGGACGGAATCCGAATGCGACCTCAGAACCTTCATACTTTTCCAGCACTGATCTGTCCGCAACTTCACTCAGATCAATAATGTTATTTTCCATCCGGATCTTCCCGTTCTCAAGTTGCCCCTCGATGAAATTCATGGGCGGTTCGCCGATAAACCCTGCAACGAACATATTGACAGGATTGAAGTAAAGATCATATGGCGTACCGACCTGCTGAACATATCCGTCCTTCATGACAACGATCCTGTCCGCCATTGTCATAGCCTCAGTCTGATCGTGAGTAACATAGATCGTTGTAGCACCTGTCTCGCGATGTATCTGTGTGATCTCCGAGCGCATGGTCACACGCTGCTTCGCGTCAAGGTTTGACAGAGGTTCGTCCATGAGGAATATATCGACCTTGCGGATTATCGCACGACCGACAGCGACTCTCTGGCGCTGACCGCCGGAAAGCTCACGGGGCAGTCTCTCAAGATAATCTGTAAGTCCGAGAATTTCCGCTGTTGAATAAACTCTCTTTTCAATAACGTCGTCATCAACGCCCTGAAGCATAAGACCGAACGCGAGATTGTCATAAACGGTCATGTGCGGATACAGTGCATAGCTCTGGAACACCATAGCGACACCGCGCTCCCGTGGTCCCTTCTCATTAGCTCTTTCGCCGTTGATGTAGAATTCACCATTGCTGATATTTTCAAGTCCCGCGATCATACGAAGAGTCGTTGATTTTCCGCATCCCGAAGAACCAACGAAAACAATGAACTCACCTTTTTCAATCTCGAGATTGAAATCATGCACAGCATGAAAACCGTTCGGGTATATCTTATTGATGCCTCGTAAAGTCAAGTAAGCCATGACGCTGCCCACACTTTCATTCTGAATTTTCTGTTCCGGAAAGATACGCCGGTTTTTATCTCAGGTCAAGATTGTTTATATTGTCCATATCATCGTAGGTCTGGTTCTCACCGCACATACCCCAGATAAATGTGTAATTGCTTGTTGCTGTGCCGCTGTGGATAGACCAGCTCGGGCTGATGACAGCCTGTTCGTTGTGCATGATGATATGTCGGGTCTCCTTGGGCTGACCCATGAAGTGGAATACTACATTGTCTCCCTCAAGCTCAAAGTAGAAATATACTTCCATTCTTCTCTCATGAGTATGAGAAGGCATTGTATTCCAGGAATTGCACGGGTCAAGCTCTGTCATTCCCATCTGAAGAGAACAGGACTCACATACTGCCGGATGAATATACTGATTCACAACGCGCTTGTTCATGTTCTCGCCGGTACCGAGAGGACGATGATTTGCCTTATCCTTTGTAATGTAAACAGTAGGATAAGTCTTATGCGCAGGGCTGGAATTGATGTAGAATTTTGCAGGCTCTGACGAACTTTCGGAGCTGAAGGCTATCTCTTTTGTTCCCATTCCTATGTAAAGTCCGTCCTTGTAATCAAGCTCATACTCTTTTCCGTCAAGAACCACTGTTCCCTTTCCGCCGACATTGATGATGCCCATTTCGCGTCTTTCGAGGAAGTATTCTGTTCCGAGCTCCTTTGTGCTTCCAAGCTTCAGCTTGCTATTAACCGGCATTGCTCCGCCTGCTATCATCCTGTCCTGATGCGAGTAGGTAAGTGATATCTCATCTGCCTCGAACACCTTCTCGATAAGGTAGTTTTTCCGGAGTTCAGCTGTGTCATAGTGTCTGGAATCATCGGGATGATTGCTGTATCTGATATCTAATCTCATTATAGTTTACTCCTTAATTACATTCTCTCTTTAATATGGGCAACAGCGGGAGCAATGTCCTCACCTGTCGTGCCTTCAAAAACAAGGTTAGCATCGGGGCATACTTTTTTTATCTCCGAAAGTATCCGGTAATAGTCGAATATGCCTTTGCCGACTCCACATTGCATCAGCGAACCGTCTTCGTTCACCGTGCAGTCCTTGATATGGAATACGCATATCCTGTCGCCGAAGGTCTGCAGCCCTTCTTCAAGAATATCGTACATTCTATCAACATTCGAGCTGTCAAGATAATTGTACAGGTCGAATATTATCCTGATGTTTTTCACACCGATCTCCTTTACCGCACGATCGAGAGTCTTAACATCCCAGCAAACGTGTCCGAATGCTCCCTCCATACCGATGTTGACTCCACATACCTGCGCATATTCAGCAAGTTCTGCAAAAATACGCACAACGCGAGCCACAGCTTCCTCAGTCCTGTTGAGCGGGTGATATATCCACTTGTCGCCGTTATACGAGCCTGTTTCGGACCCGACGATGCTGCATCCGAATCTCTTTGCAAGCGCAAGGTAATCCCTGAACACCGCAATGCCTTTTGTGACCTTGCTCTCGTCCGGGTGAACGGGATTGAAGTACGCTCCTATCAGCGGGACGGTCTTCCCCGCCGCTTCAAACACGGAACGGAACTTTACGGCACGTTCGGCTGAGACAGCTCCCGGAGCATACGCAACATTTTCAAGGCATTTGTACGCCACGAGCTGAACACCGTCAAGCCCGAGCCCTTCAAGTCTGCTGACTATGTTTTCTTCACCGCAGACCCCGAGGTCATGCGCACGGATAAAAAGCTTCATCATCTCTGTACTCTTCCGGAAGCGTCGCCGCCCGCAAGTGTCTCAACATCAGAGCGGGTAACAAGGTTGAAGTCTCCGGGGATCGTATGCTTGAGAGCAGATGCTGCAACCGCAAATTCGAGCGCCGCTTTGAAATCCTTGCCGTCGCACAGTGCGCAGATAAGACCGCCTGCAAAAGAATCACCGCCGCCGACACGGTCAACGATAGGATTGATACTGTACTTGCGTGAATGGTAGAATTCCTTTGTTTTGCCGTCCATGATGCACGCCGACCAGTCGTTGTTCGATGCAGAATGGCTTTCGCGAAGCGACGATATTACATACCGGAAACCGAACTGATCTATCATGCGTCCGAATATGTCAATATATCCCGAAAGTTCAAGATCGCCTTTGGTGACATCCGTATTGCCGGGCTTGAAGCCGAGGACCTTTTCGGCATCCTCTTCGTTTCCGATGCAGACATCAACATACTTCATAAGACCTGTCATTACCTTCTGAGCCTTTTCGCTCGACCAGAGCTTCTTGCGGAAGTTGAGATCACAGGAAACTGTGACATTATGCTTCTTTGCTGCTTTAAGAGCCACCTCTGTTACGGATGCCGCAAGATCGGAGACCGCCGGAGTTATGCCTGTGAAATGGAACCAGTCTGCACCTTCAAAGATCTCATCGAAGTTGAAGTTGGAAGCTTCGGCAGTTGCAATAGAGGAATGCGCTCTGTCATAAACAACATTGGATGCTCTCATAGCCGCGCCGGTTTCGAGAAAGTATATGCCAAGTCTTTCGCCGCACTTCGCGATATGCTTTGTCTCAACCCCGTATTTGCGGAGCGCCGCTATCGCGCACATACCGATCGGATTGTCGGGCACAGCAGTTATAAATTCAGCGTCATGACCGTAATTTGCAAGCGATACGGCAACATTTGCTTCACCGCCGCCGTAATTGATATCAAATTCATCCGCCTGGATGAACTTTTCATTATTTGGTGTTGAAAGTCTGAGCATGATCTCGCCCATTGTGATTATCTTTGACATTTCAGATACTCTCCTTACAAAAACTCACTTTTTTTCAACGAGATGCACAGCGAATCCGCCGATCTCATCATCAAGATATACTACAGTCATTCTTCCGTCAGCATCATATTTTGCTGTGGACATATCGAACCGGACACCCTGGTTCCCGAGCTGATAAACGGCTCTGCGGACGTTGTTGCAGGACACCGCGATATGACCGTTTGCGCCCCTGAACGGCGACTTCATACACTCGATGAGCGAACCTGCAAATATGCTGCTGTTTCCGACCTTCTGTTCCCAGCCGAACATATTCATAAACTTTGAGGAAACATCGCCCGCTTCGCTCTCATTCTCACAGTTAATGCCTACATGCGCGATCTCAAACCCGAGCATCTTTTTTACTGCCGAACGGCAAAGCGCCGTTATCTCATCCCATTTGCCTGCCCTGACAAGTTTGTCCGGAACTATCCAGCTCCCTCCGCAGCAGACTATCTTTTTGAATGCGAGATATGTATTGAGGTTGTTCTCGTTTACGCCTCCTGTGGGCATGAACTTCATCGATGCATAAGGCGCGGATATTGCCTTGATATAGGGAAGTCCGCCCGCCTGCTCTGCCGGAAAGAATTTCACGAAATCAAGTCCGAGCTCCATTGCCTGTTCTATCTGTGAACCATTGGCAACACCGGGCGTGAACGGAACTCCTTTTTTCAGACAATGCTCAACTATCTTCGGATTAAGTCCCGGAGCAACACAGAACTTCGCACCTGATTCTATCGCACGGTCGCACTGATCTATGGTAAGAACGGTACCTGCACCTACGAGCATATCCGGATACGCTTTTACCATATCAGAGATCACCTTGTCAGCTCCCGCTGCGCGGAATGTCACCTCCGCGCAGCGTATCCCGCCGTCATAGAGCGCCTTTGCAAGGTGCACTGCATCTGCCGTGTTTTCGAGCTTTATAACAGGTACTATTCCTGTACATTCAAGCTGTTCGAGAAATTTTTTGTTGTCCATTTATATCATTCCTCCTGAAATATATCAGATCAGCGTGCAAGCCAGCCGCCGTCAACTGCAAGCGTAAATCCGTTTACATAATCGCTTGCGGAAGATGCAAGGAATACTGCCGCGCCCATAAGATCATCCGGAGTTCCCCACCTGCCGGCAGGTATTCTTTCAAGTATAGCCGCACTTCTGTCAGCATCAGCGCGCAGTGCCTGAGTATTGTTGGTTGCCATATATCCGGGTGCTATCGCATTTACATTGATACCGTGCTTTGCCCACTCATTAGCGAGTGTCATAGTAAGCCCCTTTACCGCGGATTTGCTTGCGGTATAGCTCGGTACACGAATGCCGCCCTGATACGAGAGCATACTTGCGACAGAAATAATCTTGCCGCCGCTGTTCTGCTTCAGGAACTGTCTTGCGGCAGACTGAGAGAGGAAGAAGAGAGTGCGCAGATTAACATTCAATACCAGATCCCAGTTTTCAACGGAGAAATCGATGCTGTCCTCACGCTTGATTATCCCGGCATTGTTTACGAGTATATCGAGATGTCCGTATCTTTCCACAGCAGTGTTAATGATCGTTTCCACAGGATCAAGAGTTGAAAGATCCGCTGTGATGTAGCTGAAATTCTCCTCGCCGAGCATCTCCTGTGTTGCTGTACTTGCTGACCTCGAAACGCCGAGCACTTTTGCTCCTGCTTCAACGAAAGCCTTTGCGATCCCCTGACCGAGTCCCGTGTCACTTCCGGTCACAACAGCGACCCTGTCGCTTAAACTGAACATATCCAGTATCATAGTTATTGCCTCCATACTTTTCTGATCCTTTTCGGATCAACTTATAATATTATTTTAAATCCAAACCTATATAAATGCGATAACAAAACCATTTTCTTTATAGACAATACGGATATTTCCGTCAGAATATCCCGACCATGACAAGTACCGTGACATAGATAAATATCGTAATCGTACTTATAAGACTTGTCCACACCACAAGCTGTCCGGCAAGCTCATCATCGGCTCCCATCTCTTTCGCCATTATCGCCGAGGATACTGCGACAGGTGTTGCAAAAACACCTATGTAAGCGGCGAAATGCTCTCCGGAAAGATCAAGGATATTCCGGAGCAGATACGCTCCCAAAAGTCCGAGTACCGGTACCGCAGCCGTTCTTGCGATAGTCCCGAAAACTATCTCTTTCCAGAGCTTCGGGACTCCCGAAAACTCAAATCTTCCGCCAAGCACCATCAATGCAAACGGCGTACAGATCGACTTTATGCTTTCAAGAGACTTGTCAACTATCGTAATATCACTGAGTCTGAAACTCACGTCATTCATCACGAACAGCTCTCGTATCCCTACTGCAGCAAGTCCCGCTGCAGTCCCGATGATAAGCGGATTCTTCACGATACCGAGCAGTATTCTTCGGATATCGAGCCTGTGTTTTTCATCACTCCGGTTGAATATCGTAAGCGTAATGACCGCAAGGATATTGAAAAGCGGTATGCAGAATGCCGACATAACTCCCGCAGCCGCAGCACCTGCATCTCCGAAAAGCGATGCTGCCAGCGGTATGCCGATTATGGCATAGTTGGAACGGAACACTGCCTGAATAAGAGCTCCGCGCTTAGGACTTTCTTTTGTGAACAGACAGCTTGCAACAACTGCGATCAGGAATACTGCGGTCACAGCAGCAATGCCATACACGACAAATCCGGCATTTATATCTCCAAGCCGCTTGATAGCGTAAACATTCCGGAACAGCATCACCGGAAGCAGCACCCGGAACGTGAGCTTGTTGCCGACATCAAGAAATTCCTTGGTCAGCAGCTTCATCTTTTTCAGCAAATACCCGAACACTATCAGTATCACTATCGGCAATACGGAATTTGCCGCAAAAAAGAACGCTTCTGTCATTTGTCATGCCTCTTGAAATGATAGTATTCTCCGAGGTATTTCTCTGTAGCCGCGATCATTGAATCAAACAGTTCATGCGCATCGGCAAGTGAAAGGCTGCTGCACAGCGGCTGATTCACAAACGCCTCGAAAATTCTGTTAAGATCACGGTTTTTTATGCCGCAGTATGTATTCTCGATATTCAGCGCGTTTTGCAGTACAAGAGCATTCACATCAGCCGGAAGCGGCTTTGAGACTATCGGTTTCAGACTATTGCACGAGAAAACGCAGTTGGTTTCGACTACCGACCCAAGTGGAAGCCCGCTCATCTGTCCTGTGTTTATAACGTTCGCGTTGGAAACTTTGGGAGGAACAAGTCCGAGAAGTGCTTTCATCAGCTCCACTACCTCCTCGTCGCTTCGGACGACCGTTACCTTTTCGGTGCCGTCAGCTATACGCCGTGAGCTGCTGATCTTCTGTGCCGCATCGTTTCTGCGGTAATCCACTGCAGTCAGGTGATACAGCCAGTTTTCCGCGTCCGCTCTGTCCTTTATGTACCATGAATTATTCATGAATTCGACAAGGTGTCTGTCGCCTGCTGCGGCAAGGACTCCGAAACGCCGGAACAGATCCATCTTGACCTTGTTCCCGTAGAGGAACGGGTCATCACGGAATCCGTCCGGAGCAACGCCCTCGCGCTCACAGTACCCTGTATCATAGTATTTCTCAATAAACTCCGGGAGCAGCTCCAGAAGATCGATCCCGTTATACCCCGCCTCGGTTATCCATGTGAAGTGGTTTATACCGCAGGCGTCGATAATTATATCCTGCCTCTTTGGTTTGTCTGTTCCGAGAATTTCTTTTGCACAACAGCACAGAAATTCCTGTGCGTGGAACACTTCGTGACAGCACCCGAACGCCTTTATTTCCGGGAACACGTCATAAAGAGTCTTTGTGCAGGCTGTCATGGGATTGGTGAGATTGATCACCCACGCCCCGGGGCAGTGCGTTTTTATCTTATGAGCAAATCCCTCATAGATCGGCACGGTCCGCATTGCGCGGAGCACCCCTCCGGGACCTACCGTATCGCCTACCGACTGAAATATGCCATACTTTTCGGGAAGATGCACATCAGCTTCCATCTCATCGAACGTTCCGGGAAGGATGGAGCATATAACGAAATCCGCTCCGTCAAGAGCATCGCCTATCTTTTCGCATACCGTATAGTCCCACCGTGAAACGGCCGCGGGGTCATTGTTGATGCGCTCACCGATACGCTTGTTTATCTGCGCAGCGGAAATGTCGATATCGTACAGTGCTATCTCACCGCCGAGACCCTCTGCAAGAGCAAGATCGTTCATGAACACTCTTGCCCACATCTTTGAGCCGCCGCCTATATACGCGATTTTTATCTTCTTCATCAATTCACATCCTTTGCGAACTGCCTTTTTACCTCGGTATAACACAGTACGAACGGTGCCACGCCTTTGGCGTCATTTTCGACAACAGGCTCAGATATGTAATACTCATAGCTTCCGTCGCGCACTCTGTTATCCTCGGGTCCGAGTCCAGCCACAAGGCATATCCCGCCGAGATCAAGTTCACCGTTTTCATTTATTTTCAGATACTTTTCACATATCCCGTCGAATGTCTTCCGTCCAAGAACAGCATACCCTGCATCAAGCACACCAAGCCTTGCGCCCTTCATCATAGCGTATGCTATCATACTGCTGCCGCTTGTTTCAAGATAATTCCCCTCACGTCCGCCGCAGTCAACGACCTGATAAAACATTCCAGTCTCCGGATCAGCGTACTGCGCGATACCGTCTATCACTTCGCGGAATATCCCGCAGAGCTCTTCACGGTCATCTGGACTGCTGATATACTCAATGATATCTGCAAGTGCGACCGTGAACCAACCGATCGCGCGTAGCCAGAAGTTCCTTGAAAGTCCTGTATCCTTGTCCGACCAGAATGAAGTCTTCGAGCAGTCGAGCCCGTGATAAAGCAGCCGCTTGTTCTCATCAAACATATACCTGCGGACGTTGCGTATCTGCGACATGGTATCGGTATAATCACAGCCGCCGAACTCGGTCTGATATCTTACATAGAACACCTGCGCCATATAGATCCCATCCAGCCAGATCTGGTTCGGATATATATCCTTGTGCCAGAAGTTTCCAGTCACGGTGCGCGGCTGATCCATAAGCTGATCGTGCAGGAGCTCTATCGCTCTGCGATACTTCTCCTTCCCGGTGGATCTGTACAGATCAAACAGCACCCTGCCCTCGTTCACATCATCGAGATTGTGTTTCTCCATTGAATAACCGAGTATCGAACCGTCCTCACTCACATAATGATCTATAAAGCGCTCGGTGAAATCCGCGTATTTCTTATCTCCCGTTATCTCGGAAACACAGAGGAGCGCTGTCATCATACATCCGTCAATATAGTTCCATTTTGCAGGCTTTCCCTGAAGTATATTCTCAATGTTCCAGATAGGCTTGTCGGGTGCTGATTCGAGTATCAATCTGCTTATATATTTTTCTATCTGTTCGTACATATCTATTCCTTTATAAGTTCACTGACGCTGCGGATCATGAGCTCATCGCCCTCACAGCCGTCAACACGGACATTCTTTATTGTCAGCTTTCTTATGTTTTCAAAATACATCCCCGCTCTGCAAAGCTGAACGTTATTATTCTTCATGGAAGGATAACCGGGCTCTGCTTCGGGGTCGTAAGTAAAATTGATATTTTCAAGAGTTATTTCATCGATAGGCATTTCCGGAAGCCCGTCGCAGTAACACGCCGCAACATGACAGTTGATACACTCCATATTGCGGAATGTGAATTTGCCGAGGTACGGCGTTCTGTCATCCACCGGAAGCTTCTCGCGTGTGGTATTGTACTCGGAATACCTGTCGGGGTCGCAGCAGTTGTACCACATATTCATAACTATCGGAGTGAGTACGCCGTCCATTTTCACATTCTCAAACACGACCCCGTCGATAACCGCAAACTTTCCTCTGCCGCGGCGGGTCTTGATACGGATCCCGCGGTCGGTATGCTCAAAGAGACAACGTTCGACAGTAAGCTCCTTCACACCGCCCGCCATCTCGCTGCCGAGCGTTATCGCGCCATGTCCGAAGCGCATCACACAATTCCGTATCGTATGTCGGCTTGCGGAATGTTTATATTTTTTCGCGAGTTCGATCTTACCTGATTTTATTGCGATGCAGTCATCTCCGACGCTGAAGCGGCAGCCGATGATATTGACGTTATCGCAAGCCTCCGGGTCGAGGGCATCGGTATTCGGACTATCCTTCGGGGCATTCACTGACAGGTCGAGAAAATCTGTATTTTCCGAGAAGTACGGATGGAGCTGCCACGAAGCGGCGTTCTGAGCAGTGATACCATGAACAGTGATATCCTTGCAGCGATTAAAAAAAATAAGCCTCGGACGCGGTACCTTCTGTTCCTTGACATCTATCCACCAGGTGCTGTTACCGGCATTCCCGTCAACAGTACCCCTTCCGACAAGCCTGATATCCTCGGCATATTCTGCAAAGAGAAGCGACTGATGCATCGGAACAGCGTTTCCCTCCCAGGTACCGAACTGCACAGATTCACCCGTAACAATATCCGTAAGCTCGCCCGGTATAAGCGGATAACGCCCGGGATCGGTATGACCGAGCAACACTGCTTTTTCCGAAAGCTCTATTATTATATGACTTTTCAGATTGACCGGCGCTGTGTAATACACGCCTTCCGGGAAATAAAGACGCCCGCCCGCAGGGAGACAGTTAACGGCTGTCTGTATGCTCTGCGTATCATCGGTAACTCCGTCGCCGGCTGCTCCGAAATCTTTTACGCTCACAGCACAGGTCTCCGCCTCTGTACGGAAGTTAACCGTTTCATATCCGCTCACGGTCAGTTCATACTGTGTGTCCGGAGTCAGATCGAACAGTGAGAACACATTCTTATCCGACCTGAAGAGCTCCCTGCCGTCAAGGGACACGCTGTAAACGCTGTCACTGTAATATGCGGATTCATTGTCAAGCTCAAAGCAGGCGCTTACCGAGCTTATGAATAATATTCTTATCATTGGCGCTCCTTGGTGTTCTTACCGCCTGCCGAGACCTTTGCTCCTGCATCGCGGAAAATACTGATGAATGTCTTTTTGACCGTAATTAAAAGCATATCGAAGCCCAGATAAAGCAGACCGAACAATATCGGCTCTACACCGAGCATTGCTTCTTCCTGCGATCCGGATACATCCGGATCAACACCTATCATCATGTTCACAGCATAATATGTCTGAAAAACACAATAAAGAGGGACTCCCGCATATATCACGTTCAGGAGTAACGACCAGAATTTCCTGACTGTCACCATCATCCATTTGTTGTTGGAACCGGGTTCAGTCTCGAACGAACGCAGGATCCTGTTGACAAGAAGATCGGTCAGTACACCGAGTCCTATCGCAAGCACGACCAGAAGGTCAATGCCGTGAAGATAGATCCCGAGTCCCCAAAGGAAGAAGTAGCACACGGCACCTGCAAACCAGAACTTTACCAGCACAATCTTCAGCCATGCGGGAAGTCTGAATTGATTCTTATTGGTGTATTTTCTTATCTCAGCATCGGAGACCTCGGGAGCATTTTTCGCATCTACAAGACGATCAACTGCATCTGTCTTGAGATCGTAGTATCCCGCTGCCGATCTGTCTTCTTTTTTTTGCTTTTTTTCAGCCATATTTCACCATTTGCGGATCTCAGTCCTCATCATCGGAGATATCGATAGCTTCCATATTTTCATTACCCTCGACCTCGATAGACGTATTGATCTTTCTGATAGCCTTTGAATACAGAGGAAGCAGTGCAAGCAGCAGAGCCGTTAATACGACGAATATGATATGAAGAATCACTACGGTCTGTGCAGTACTTATATACATTGTTTTTTCCTCGATCACTACCGGGTTCTCGGGACGTGTGACCGCACTTGTAATACGTGTAATGTAAACCGAATCAACGAATACAAGCAGTGAAAGCATAAAGAACAGAAGTCCCATCATGACCTTTTTCACAGGCTTGCGGCGTGGAAATGTCCTTAAAAACACAACAAATGCGAGTATGGAAAAAAGCATAGCGACAAATTCGCACTGTCCCATGTTTGCTCCGTTTATTTTCGCTGTTGTATTCGCTATCGGCGAAAGGTTGAGTGAATAGATGAGAAACGCGATCACCAGGAAAACGAGCGGTATCTTCTGCGGCGAACGCTTGAGCGAAACCATGGACTTGCGAAAAAATTCTCTGATACCGCTGTCCTGCTTTTTTGCAGGCTTCTGATCTGCCATTGCCGTTTTCCCCCTTATCTGATCGCGTTTGTGGTATCCTTGTCGAAGAAATGTTTCTTGTTGAAGGAGACCTGAACTGTATCGCCGTATCTGTAATTGCACCAGTCGCGGAATTTGCAGGTTATTCTGTGTTTTCCGACAGATCCGTTCACCAGCGTGTTCTGTCCGAGATTCTCGTTTGAGCTGACATCCACATTGATCGCCCCGCCGAGAACAACGTTCTCGGGACGAACTCCCATAGTCACGGTCTTTCCATTGTAAGGCGAGAGAATACGGGTCTCCTCCGGAGTAAGATCTGTTATGAAGTCAGCGCATACCGCATGACCGTCCCTTATCTCGACATCGAACAGATTCATCGGAGGAAGACCGATAAATCCTGCAACAAAAAGGTTTGCAGGAGTATCGTAAAGTTCAAGCGGAGTGCCTATCTGCTGAACATGACCCATCGACATACAAACGATCCTGTCAGCAAGCGTGAGCGCTTCGGTCTGGTCATGAGTAACATAGAGCATAGTTGCGTGAAGACGCTTATGGAGCAGCAATATCTCACGGCGTGTAGCACTTCTCAGCTTCGCGTCAAGATTGGACAGCGGCTCATCAAACAGGAAAACCTTCGGAGTACGCACAATAGCACGTCCCATCGCAACTCTCTGACGCTGACCGCCGGAAAGCTGTCCGGGCTTTTTATTGAGCTGGCTTGTAAGATCGAGTATCTCTGCTGCCGCCATTACCTTCTGGTGTATTTCATTTTTATTCTGCTTGCGGAGCATAAGTGAGAATGCCATATTCTCGTAAACGGTCATGTGACCGTAAAGCGCGTAGTTCTGGAAGACCATTGCGATATCGCGGTCCTTCGGCGGCATCTGCGTAACATCCTTGCCGTCTATGATGAGATTTCCTTTTGAAATATCCTCAAGTCCCGCAACCATACGCAGAGTTGTAGACTTCCCACAGCCCGAAGGTCCGACAAGGACTATGAGCTCGCCGTCATCAATCTCAAGGTCAAAATCATAGACAGCCTGTACCTTGTTGTCATAGATCTTTTCAAGATGCTGTAATTTAAGATCACTCATAGCTTATTCCTTCTTACAACTTTCTGTCGAGCTCTGCCTGATAATTCCTCAGAGTCGAAGTCTTTATTATTCCAATTATACCCGCAACGATCAACAGTACTGCGGAGATACAAAGCAGGATGACCACATAATGGAATTGTTCGTCCTGCATTACGGTAAGATCTTCAGAGCCGACCACAGGATTCGGTGTCTCGTGCGCCTCTCTCGGAAGATAAAAGATCCTCCCGAACTGCAATAATCCGATAACTATCGCGGTATAGGCATATCCCATCTTATAGTTCTTCACTCCCTCGGAGGAAAGAAATGCGACAAGCATGAATATAAGGTTGTAAACAATGGACACACCAATGAATAATTTGTAATAGTAGCTTCCGACATCGCTTTTGTAAATGCTGACAAAATAGAGCGCATTTGCAGCTATCGCTGCGAGTATGAGACCTGAGGACATCTTGTTTTTTGAAAAACGCAGACGATCCTTTTTTATCAAAGCTTCATTGTTATCAGACAAATCACTCACCCTTTCTTCCCTATCGCCTCACGCTCCGCTTTCATCACGATCGCTTTAAGGCGTACATTCAAAACAAGAAGCAGAGATGTTAATATCAGTATCCCGAAGATCACATAACATATATCGAACCAAAATGTATCATTCGGACCGATGTAGAGCGTTCCCCAGTCCTTCGAGAACGTTTCAAGCGCTTCAAAATCAACATTGTTCTGATACTGTGATTTATAGCTTGAGATCTGAGGTATGCACCATGCGGCGATCCCGATCTCCGAAGCAGCTGCAAGACCGGTTGCGATATAGTTGCCGACGTAGTATTTTCTGCGTGAATGGGTATTTGTGACGAAAAGTGAAAGCGTTATCACGATCAGCGCGATAGATGCCTTGGTAAATGCCGAGTTGAATCCGAACATATCATAGTACACTCTCGACCCCGGGACCGATGTATAGTCAAGGTCGAAATCGGGGTAAAGTATAGTCTTTGACAGCGCATCATAAAGATCTGTCGACAAGCCCAGTGAGCTTACGAATACAAGCGCAGCCGTTATCAGAGCCATAAAACATACGACCTTCTGAAATACCATTTGTTTCTTGTACATAATAACCTTCCTTTACCCTTGGTATATCATATTGCCTTGATCCCGGTTATTGCTTCAGCAATAAACTTCCTAACACCCATGATACCGGTCGTTACAAAGCCGCTGTTACGCGGCCTTGTTACGACAAGTATCTTATGAAAAAGAAGGAAAAAAAGGAGGTTTATTGTTGGAGCAATAACACGATCCTGTTCCGACGCTGCCGCACTATTGCGCGGCAGCGTCCGTTACGGAACGGATCATAATTATATTAAGGGATATTACCGATCATCTGTTGATCGTCTTGCAGAACATCTGAAGACATTTCCAGAGTCATTGGCATTAATTTTTGGCCTCGTAAACGTTGATCGTCATGTAGTACATCTGGAGACGCTTCCATGCCTCATTTCTGCGTGCGAGGTATGTAGAGCCGCCCCAGCCGCCGTCTGAAACGGACTTGGAAACAGTATCAGCTGTTGCAGCTGCATCTGCGCCGGTCTCACCGCCGAAGCCCTTTGCTATGATATCAACAAACAGGTTTACCTGATCCTTAGCCGCGCCGAACTGACCGGAAGGGCTCAGGTTGGTGAGCTCATTGATAGCGTTTGTTTCTGCAACTTCCTGCGGAAGAACTGTAGGAACGGATGTGTACCAGGGGTTGGCAGCAAGAGCAAGCTCGGGATGCTTGATAGTGCCGAGAGCGATCGCCTTGGAGATATAGCCTGCGCCTTCCTTGCCCACTTCATGTGTGCACTGGTATTCAAATGCCTGGCTCTTTACGAAGCTGAGGGTCGAGCCGATGTAATTGCGGGCATAGTTGGTATAGTTTCCGTTGGACTTATCCCAGAGTTCCTGGTAAGTAGCATCCGCGATCTGCGGCCACTGCTCGCCGTTGAAGTCAAACGTTTCATAGCTGCCTGCGGAGCCCTTGATGAATGCATCGGGACCGTAGGACATAAGGATCATGCCTTCCTTGCTGTATGCGTAGTCGATGAGCTTGAGGCAAGCGTTGAGCTTATCGGTATTGCCGTTTATGCCAGATACGGATATACCCCAACCGTCCGTCTTTACAGAACGCCATGACTCTGTGAATCTCATATACTTCTCTGTACCGTCGTTCCAGCGTGCAACAGGGATCATAACTGCCATGTACTTCTCGCCAGCTGCGTTGTCAAGAGCTGTTGCGTTGTAAGCTGTCTGTGTCTGGTTATAATCATAGTGCATGAAACCGTTGTCGTCGGAGAGATACTTTTCAGTGTTTACATCTTCCGAATTGACAAATGCAGCAGAGATAATGCCTTCCTTGACCATGTCGTTCATCTTTGCGAGAGCATTGTAGGTCTCAACTTCGTTGCGGGAATCATGGAGTTCGCCGTCTGTACCTACATAGAGGTAGTCAAGTCTGGACTCGAGCCCGCGGATACCGAAGAGTGTACCTGCGAAACGGAACATATCAACACGTCTCTGGTTGTTGTTGTCTTCGCGGGTGTGGAGCCCCTGAACGCTGTCTGTGCCGTTGAGTGTCTGCGGGTTAGCAACTACGCAGCGGAGAAGAGCTACGAGTTCATCAGCGTCCCAGGCTGCATTCTGACCGATAAAGAGGTCTGCACGGTTTTCGCCGTAGTAGCCGCCATAGGTCTTGTCGATATACTCACGGAGCATATTGACTGCTGTTACGCCGTCGATAGAACCTGCTGCGTTCATCTTTTCAACGATATTGCCGTAAGCATCGTAATCCTTGCTGATAGTCTCTGCTGCAGAGCCGTCCTTCTTGACTACGTCAACATCGACCTTGCCGGAAGTCGGCATATAAGGTGTATAAACAGGAGCTGCTGTATTGTTGCTCTTATCGGCTGTGAACTCGCCAGAGCCGTTGAGAAGCTTCTCTACCCAGTCGGTTCTCATAAGGGGCATACGCTCGATATCATTTACACCGTCGAAGTAAGGCGAGAAATAGATCGCACCTGCGTTCGGACCGGCTGCCGCACCTGTAATGGAGAGACGAACGATCGGATTAGCTTCGAGATAAGCCTTGAAGTTAGGCATTTCATCGAGATGCTCTGCGAGGTTTACAAGCTTGCCCTGCTGACCGTTCTCGGAAAGAAGTGTAGCTGTACCGCTGAGCATATCGATCTGGTCAAGCTGAGCATCCCAGTACTGATATTCATTGGCCGCGTTGTTGCCCTGATATTTGTCTTCGATCTTGATATTGAGCAGATTTTCTACAGTCTGCCATGTGGGCTTGAGGTCGCCGGAATGGTATGTATTGCCGTCTGCGAGAGTGATGCCCTCGCCCGCCAGATCTGCGGTGAAGCTCATACCGGTCTTGTCGTTGTTGTAACCGCAGGCCATACGGAGAACTGTGCCGTCAGCATAGGTAAGATCAGTTGCTTCGATAGCCGACTCTGCGGTGGTTGCGGATGTAGTGTCGCCGTTGTCAGGTACGGCGGTCGTTCCACCGCCGTTGTTTGCGGCTGCCGTTGTATCGCCGTTGTTCGCTTCCGTGGCAGGAGCAGGAGTTCCGCCGCAGCCCGACAGCACGGAAGTAACCGCGAGAGCTGTCGTCAGCATCATTGCCGTGATTCTTGTTTTCTTCATTTGTATCCTCCTTCAGGGTATGTTTTCATTTGTCTTTGTTGATATATATCAATCGCCTAACAGCGACCGATCACTGAATGATTATTCCTTTACGCCGCCGACATTCACGCCCTTTGCGAAATACTTCTGAATGAAGGGATAGATGATGAGCAGAGGGATTATCGAACACACGATAAGTGCGTAGATGACCGAATCCGGCGCGTAACTGTGACTGAGCTGCCAGTTTGTCGTCAGCTCCGGGTCAGAATATTCCTCAAGCCTCAGTCTCAGGTAAACCTGAAGCGGCTGCTCGTTTGCACTGGAGATCATCTGTCTTGCCCAGAAGTATCCGTTCCAGCGCGATATCCCGAAAAACAAAGCTACTGTTGCGATTATGGATTTGCTCATCGGAAGATATACTCTCCAGAGCACCTGCCACTCTGTTGCTCCGTCCACGATAGCGGCCTCCTCTATTTCGGAAGGCACACCCTCGAACGCATTTCGCAGCAGGATTATGTTCATCGCCTGCATACCCATCGCAATAACAACGAGCCATTTATCATCCATTATACCTGCTCCCTGGAACACACGCTTTGTTGCGAGATAGTTGAGGTACTGCGGTACAAGACCGGCGCTGAACCACATTGTAAACACAAGGAAGAAGTTGAAGCCCTTGCGGAAAAGCAGTCGTTTCTTTGAAAGCGCGTAAGCTCCGAATATGGAAAGCATCATCTCCCAGAGAGTACCGTAGAAGGTCAGGAACAGTGTGTTGGTGTAAGCATTCCAGAAAACATTATCATTGAATACATCCCTGAACGCATCGAACTGAACATTCTTCGGGAACAGTACGATAGTCGAATCCCTTACCTCGACATATCCGCTTATTGCAGATGATATGGTATAGATAAACGGATACAGACATCCTATGGCAAACATTGTCAGCAGCAGATAGCTTATTATCCTGAAAATAAGCTCTGAGATCTCAAGTTTTCTTCTCATATAGCCACCTCTTTAATAAAGTGACGTATTTGACGCCTTTTTCGCGATCGTGTTGGCGCCGATAACAAGCAGCATTCCAATAACATTATTCATCATTTCCGCGGCGGATACAAGTCCTTTCAGCGACCCGGCAATACCGTTCCTCTGCGCGAAGGTCGATACGACATCCGCTGTAACGTAAGTACTGGGATTGTAAAGAAGGAGCACTTTTTCGTATCCGATGTTAAGCAGTGAGCCTATCCTCGTTATAAGCATGATAACTATGGTCGAGAGTATAAACGGAAGTACAACATACCGCATCTGTGCCATCTTTCCCGCACCGTCTATCTGGGCGGCTTCATAGCTTGTCGGGGAGATCGCTATTATTGCTGCAAAGAACACGATACTGTCATATCCTGCGCTCTCCCAGATACCGCTTATCTGGTATATCGCACGGAAGAAGCTCGGATTGTTCAGCATACCGGAGTAAGCTGTCTCGCTGGATATAAGGCCCAGATTGTTCAGCATCTGTGAGATGACTCCGGGATGCATTCCCGATGTATCGGAACCCTGCTTGACAAGCATTATCACAAGAGATGTCATTACGACCGTCGACATGAACTTGGGCAGATATGTAATTACCTGATAGATGCTGCACGCAATGTTGGAACGTATCTCATTGAAAAAGAGTGCTATGATGATCGGCATCGGGAATCCGAAAACAAGTCCGTAGAAACTAAGAAGGAACGTGTTTCTGAAAGCACGCCAGAACTGTAAGGAAAGCTCGGCGTTTCCCTGACCCGTAAGCAGCGTCCTGAAATACGAAAATCCGGAATAGTACTGTTCTGCGACTGTTTTTGCGTCCTCGGTAAGTTTGAAGCTTCCGAGGAGCTCGTACATCGGGAAGTAACGCCAGAGCAGGAACACCGCCAGCATCGGCACCAGCATCACATATAAACGCCAGTCCTTCACTACCGTGCGCAGCACGTTCAGCCAGTAATGTTTCTCGACATCATCTCTGACAACCTGTTCGGGATTTTCGATATATGTTCCGCTTTCTTTGTCAAAGATAAGGTAATCGATCGCTTTTAAAGCCATTGAATATACCTCCTTATTTATACAATCACATATCGTTATACATAGTATCTCCCTCTTCGGGGATACTCTCTTTTCTGCGTTCCGACTGAGTACGGACAAGATACGACATCTGATCCTCAAACAGTCCGTCCATTCTTCGTGCGATGAATACAGTCACCAGCGCGAATACCAGCGACAGCGAATCGGTAGCGGTCATTGTCACTATACTGCCGAGCGGAGCTCGGAACAAAAGGCTTACAGCCCATCTGCCGATCTGAACTGCGAAGAATGTTACTGCGGTAAAAGCAAGGGAGAGCGTTAATGCCGAGCGTATCTTCTCCTTGCCGAGAGCCTTTAACATAAGAAGCGATGCGAGCGCGAAGCAGTTCCCGACGCAGTACACTGCATATGCTTTCAGTCCGGCACCGGAAGCTATGCACAAAGCGAGACCGCCCCCTATCGCGTGTACAGCGGCATACGGACCCCAGCGCATCATTACGATGCACACAATAGCGACTGTCGGCGAGAGCGAATAAAGTTCATACGGGAACCAGACTCTCGCAGCTACGGTTATGAGTGCTTCGGCAGCCGCAAGCATGATAAGCATGATAATAAGATCGATATTTCTGTATTGCTTTACGGACAGATTCATACAAACAGTTCCTTTATAATAATGATACAGAAAAATATATATAAAAAAAATTGATCAGAATGAATTTCTTTTATTTAATTTTACTTTAATCGTTTACAGATATACAAGGCAAATAACAGACTGTTTATGTACTATTCGGATATTTTTATACTTTCGTCAAAAAAATCCACAAAAACCGACTGCCGAATTTGTATGTAATTTACGGTTTAATTTGACAAGAAATTAACAGATACCATTGTGAATTTGCACGGACATTTATCGCAAATCCGTCATCCGGGCATTTGCGGAGATTTGTTCCTGATATTCAAAATAATGATATAAAGACCCGTGAGCATTCGCCGACTGCGAAATAACAGATACGGACAATAACGTCATTATCTGTCCAGACCGCAGAGATAATTATCCATAGCTTCGGCGACCTGCTTGGAGTAGTTGACTGCCTCAACAACAGTTCTCGCACCGAGGACAACATCCCCCGCGGCAAAAATGCCGTCGCGGGTAGTCTCTCCGTAAGTGTTGGTTACAAGGAGCCCTCTGTCAGTGATGTCAAGACCGGTGGTAGTCGATACTATCCTGTTTTTCGGTCCCTGCGACACAGCTATTATGGTCGAGGCAGCAGGATAGAGCTTCTCCGAGCCCTCTACACGGTGCTTATTGCCCTCTGCGTCCTCTTCCACCCTGGCAAAGACAGTACCGTCATCGGTGATCTCCACAGGTTCGACTCCGGTGACAAACTCCACGCCGTCGTACTTCGCGTACTCCACCTCGGTCACGCTTGCCGCGATATGCTCCGAACGAGCAAAAACAGTCACTTTCCTGCAGCCGTGCCTGAGCGCTGTTCTCGCGACGTCCATAGCGGAGTTGCCCGCACCGATGATATTTAAGCTGTCGCCAAGTGTAAATACGTCCGGATTCGTAAGATAGTTGATCGCGAAGTGGACATTTCCGAGACTTTCTCCTTTAATGTTCAGGGTATTCGGTCTCCACACGCCTGTGCCTATGAATATTGCATCGTAGCCGTCGCGGAACATATCATCAACTGTTATTGTAATGCCGATCGCCGTGTTCGGCCGTATCTTTATGCCGAGGGAGAGCAGAAGCTTCTTGTATCTCTCGATGTTGCTCTTCGGAAGTCTGAATTCCGGGATACCGTAACGAAGTACTCCGCCGATCTTTTCGCGGGACTCAAAAAGTGTGATGTCATATCCCTTCCGCGCAAGGAGAATAGATATTGTCATGCCTGCGGGGCCACCGCCGATAACGCCGACACGCTTTCCGCTTTTCTTTATATTGCTGAAATCAAGTTTTTCAAAATAGTTATCGCTTATGTAATGCTCAATGCTGCTGAAATGGACAGGTGCGCTTTTCTTTCCGAGGATGCAATGCCCCTCGCACTGGTTTTCGTGATTGCAGATAAGAGAGCAGATCATACTCAGCGGATTATTTTCAAAAAGCATATCTCCTGCTTTATCTATCTCCCCGTCCAGAAAAGTCCTGATGACCACAGGTATGTCAGTGCTTATCGGGCAGCCCTTCCGGCAGGACGGATTCTTGCAGTTAAGACAGCGGCGCGCCTCCTGAATGATATTGAATGCCATTTGTCATTCCTCCGAGAAAGCAAAGATCTTTAATGAATTATTTTACACGGCTTTTCTTTTCTGCATACTGTTTCGGCGAGCAGCCGAAATTCTTTTTGAACACTCTCGAAAAGTATAACGAATCCGAGTAACCGCAGACATATGCAATCTCGGAAATATTAAGCTCGCCAATACCATAGGAGCAAAGAAGCTTTTCCGCCATCTGAACTCTTAGATATGTAAGGTAGCCGTGCGGCGTCATTCCCATTTCGCTCTTGAAAATCTTTCTGAGATAATCGTAGCTGAACGCGATAGAATGAAGATACTTCTCAAGCTGATAGTCACAGTCAGTGAAGTTATGCATTATATTGCTCTTTATCTCATCAACAATGCCCCGCAGAGGCTTTGAACTGTGGAACGCGGTAACGTAATTCACGATAAGATTCCCTAGTGCGGATACTATCTGATGCCTGCTCTCTATCTCACAGTTGAAGAAATAGAACGCATCCTTGAACGAACCGAGAATATGTCCCTCTGTGTCGTCGGTTATCATCAGCGGTTCCTTGAACGGCAGCGCGGCTTCGGATATATTCAGGTGTATATTGGTGAAACCCTCTTCGCTTCTGTTTGTATGAGGTACTTTCGGAGGTATAATAACAATATCCCCGGAGCTGTATTCAAGAGTCATATCCTCAAACTCGAACCGGCCCGTTCCGCTGGTACAGTAGATAAGCTCCCATTCTTCATGATAATGCTGTTTTGTAGTAAAAGTAATAAGATGTCTGCCAACATATACAATATTGTTCATATCGTTCCCTTTCATCCTGACAGTTCAGCACTTTTCAAAAGCGTTCATCAGTCTTTCCTTTTCGGAATCGGACAGTTTCCTGCTCCACGGGACCCTTCCCTGCGGTATTTCTCCATACTCCGAGAAGCGTGCAGTCTTGTCGCGGCAGGTATCATTCCATTTATCAAAGCCTTCGGGCAATATATGCCTTCCGTAAACGCAGTCTATAAAGCTGCATTTCCCATGATCGCGCCACGGTCTTGCGAGGAATACCGAGCCGTCGGCGATCTCATCCTCGCAGGAGAAATGACACTCGCTGAACACGAAACCGATATCATCGCTTTCTGCATGAGCCGGCGCACAAGTATATCCGTGTCCGCGTACATCATACACCGAGCGTATCTCACAATTCTCAAACAGTGCATCACCGCATCCGAAAATAAAGTCAACATTCCCCGATATCAGACAATCTCTGAAAATCTGACGCATTTTCCCGCTTCTGCGCAGCTCATCTTTCAGAAATCCGTCATACCTTTCTATAAGGTCATCCGGGAGCGGACCGCAGAACACCGTATCCTGAGTCGAAATAAAGCGGCATCTTTCGGCGCAGAACCTGTCGGCACAGACCGTAAGCGCTACTTCCTGCCCCTTGGTTTCAGGCGACAGAGCATCATTCTTCACAGTAAGCCCTCTGAATGTCACACCCGGCGCGAGAACGGCAGCAGTATAAGTTCTGAACGTATTGTATTCCACGCCGTTCTCGTCAGACTTCTTTGCGTAATCATCCCATACTATTACAGTATCATCTGCCGAGCTTCCGATAAGCTCGATATCCGGAATGTGTATCTCAATTTTATCCCGATAAATCCCCGGAGCAAGGACAATACGGTCACCAGGCACAGATGAGGCTATAACGTCCGAAAGGCTGTCTTCAGGAATGATGTTTTTTACGCTCATAGACCCTCCTGTCTAATTTGCACGGCACACCGGCAGAGCCGCGATCCGCAGGGAAAGGCGGGTATAATTATCCCGACGTTCTGTAAACGTTTCAGCGCCGTGTTATTACCCGGACCAATTCATTGGAGATTCCGATTTTGTTAAAAAATGCACAATGTATATCGACAATTATTTGATTCTTTTATTCATTTTAACCCATAATTTCACCCATGCGTAAGGATAAAAACAACATATTTATGGATAATTCAGTTTTTTAACACTTTTACAGAAAAAAAGATGTGCGGAATTATCCATAATTCGTGTATCAATATATCAATAGTCAGACATTAATAATACGGAAAAGCGATCCGCACAGTTTGTTAAAAAAACATCCGTATGCACATCTTCAAAGACCTAACGATGTACAACGGATGCTTTATTATAAGCGACTCCGCCCGGGGGCAAGCATTAATCAGGCATTGCGATGCAAATCAAAGATTTGCAAATTACCGCCGTGACTGATACGTCTTTGATACTCCACGATGACGGTCTTGCATAATACGGCTATAAGGTCTTGTATGATCTTTTGGATAAGAATGCTCCGATCATCTCAAAAGAATTGAAAAGCTCGGTGATTGACGAAATGACGGTGTCATGGGATCCGACAATGCAACGAACCGCCTGCAGGCTGAATGTTACGTTGTCATCAGTGATTTTATCTGTCTGAAAACAAAGACAGAGGCCAGTACGGCCGGGGAGCTGCGGAATATTCCACGCACAATAAAAGTTTTTTCGGATAATATGCATACAGACGGGTGTTTGAACGTCTTATAGCAACCCGCCTTATATTCCGGACAAAATCACGCTCAAAAAGGCATTTCAATTTTTCTGCTTTCCACACGGTCGCAGGCAGTCTGATCCATAAACTGATCGTGGTGATTGCATATCTGTTTTAATATCATAATTGAAGAAAGAACAAGTCCTCCGCGCTGCATTGCTGTCTGTTCATCCGAAAGCGCAAGTTCAAGATCGGCGACCTTTTTGCGGAAAAGAATGGTAAAGAGCCGGAGCTCAAAGAGCACAAAGAAATGAAACTGTTGTAAAATCTGTCGGATCATTCTATAATTAGTGCGTGCTCAATAACCTCCCGTAGGGCGGTTATTGGCAGAAGCGGCTGTTGATATTGTCAATCCCACTTTACACATTTTCTTCAAAATTTACAAATCTGCTGAAAATCTACATTCCCATGGAGCGTAGCGGAATGGGAATGTAGATTTTCGCGCGGCGCTCAGGCAGCCCGAGGATTCTGAAAATACAACGTTCTTTTCATTGCC
>JAILFE010000369.1 GCA_024697725.1 Oscillospiraceae bacterium | reverse complement strand
CCGCGCAGAAGAAAGAGAGAGACCTTATGAAAGAGTTGAAATTCAGAGATTATTACAAAAAGCTGCTTGACCAGCTCGCGCTCGAGCTGAACTGCTCCACCGCCGATCTCCGCGGCAGCGAAAACGTCGTCACCCTGCCCGAATTCAGGGAAGGAAGGCGCAGATACGCCCCGGGCGTGCCGTTCTTGCAGATGGCGACGGCGGGCAGGGGAGCCGTTTTTTCCGCCGACGGGCAGATGCACGGATTCCTGCACGAGCTCATAAAGGATAAGGCGGGGCACCGCCTCTTCGAGCTCGGCAGCCTTGCCATGATCGACACGGAGCTGAGGAAGTACGGCTGGGTGCTTCAACCTACGCATCATATGTTCCTCCCATGCCGTGAGACAAATACCGACGGGCGCTTCACCGTGAAATGGTTCTTTGATGACGAGATAAAGCCATTCTACGGCGACAAACGCTTCCCCAACGCTATCTGTTTCCCCGGACCCAACCCCGGCACTCCCGACCGCATGGCTGTATGCGCTTATGACGGCGACACCATAATGGGTATGTCCGGCTGCTCCGAGGACGGTCCCGGCTGGTTCCAGATAGGCATCGACGTGCTCCCCGAGTATCGGTCCCGCGGCCTGGGCTCCTACCTCGTCACCCTCGTGAAAAACAAGGTCATCGAGCGCGGCGGAATACCCTTCTACGGCACCGCCGCCGCTAACGTCTTCTCCCAGGGCATAGCACTCAACAGCGGTTTCCGCCCCGCATGGGTCGAGACCGAGGCGAAGCCTGTCGGCGTCTGAGTGCCGCTGTGCAAGCGGCTCTGTCCCGGTCAACGGTACCTCCGATACTTATGATAAGCATACATATACACAAAGGAGAATAACAAATGCAGTACGAAAACCTAATAAACGTGACGGAGGAGATCGGGAATCCGGCAGAAAAAATGTGGTACAGCCCAAAAGCCGAGTATGCCGGACTCGTGCAAAAGCTCACGGATGTGGTGAACGCCGAGGATATAAGAGGCGCGGTGCTTGTCGCGACGGATGACGATATCATATGGGCTTCGGGAACGCGCTCGAAGGACATAAACGGGGAGACGGTCTCTCCGCTGACGGTCTTTGAGATCGGCTCGGTGACAAAGACCTTTACAGCTTCACTCGTGTTCAGGCTTGTTGAGGAAGGAAAACTCTCGCTTGCAGACAGAGTAACAGACTACTTCCCCGAGTACGCCAAAGCCGAGGACATGACCGTTTACGACCTTCTGCATATGCAGTCCGGAATATTGGATTTTGCGGACGAGTTTGAAAAGTTTTTCGATATGAGAAATAAGGACAAAGCATTTGAGCAGTCATTCCGGAACGACGAAATGAGCGACGGGGTTTTTCTCGAAAATCTATACAAGCTCGATCTGAAATTCACCCCTTCGTCGGATACTGCATACAGCAACACGAACTATGTTTTGCTCGCTATGATAATAGAAAGGCTGACGGGGAAAACATATAAAGAATATATCGAAGAAACGATCTTCGAGCCGCTTGGCATGAGCTCGTCTTCTGCGGTCTCTGTCGGCGATGTTACAAGTGTACCCGAACAGGAGGAGGGTTATCACAAGGCTCAGCGCCGCGCAAGGGGCGCGGGTGACATACATTCGACCGTGATAGATATGCTGAAATTCGACAGAGCCTATTTTGCGGAAAAGATAGTGAGCAAGGATTCGATGGCTGCCATGATGAAGCTCGATGGCGGCTACGGCTGCGGCTGGATGTCGGAGGGCTTCTGCTGGTGGCAGGAAAACGGCGAGCCCAAAGGCTCAGATCTTATCTTTCACAGCGGCTCGACGCTTTCGTACATCTGTGACAATATCGTGTTTGGCGTCTCGGGAAGAAGGGTGTACCTCATCATGATGAGCCCCTGCTTCACCGACGCGACAAAACCAATCATCGGGTCGTGCAAGAAATACCTGCGCTGATTACAAAAAGTACTATCATATCGGCCGTACTTTTTTGCCCCGCATTCTTGCAAAGCTCGGACGGGATTTTGTTATTGATAAGAAAATACAGCATCTCCGACACTGTTGACTATATCATGATATGATCGCTTGTTACAGTCCGGTTTTTTACTCCGCCGATATTGCATTATCCGGAAATATATGTTATTATATATTTGCTGCCGTAAATGCAGCGGACAGTATGACGCAGCGCTTGCGGCACTTTGTGCCGCACCTCCGTCTTTGACAGCGGATTTCAAAATGTCTTTCAGACATTTTGAATTAGCGCGTAGTATAAAATAATGGCGGTAATGATATGTCGGAACAGTTTTCTCGCTCGGAGCTCATCTACGGCGCCGAGGCTATGGAAAAGCTCAGAAGGAGCAGGGTCATCGTTTTCGGTGTGGGCGGTGTCGGCGGATATGTCGTTGAGGGACTTGCCCGCAGCGGCATCGGGAACATCGACCTTGTTGACAGCGACAGGATAGTGCTCTCCAATCTAAACAGACAAATAATCTCCCTGCATGACAATATCGGCGAATACAAGACAGACGCCGCCGAAAAGCGCATACACGGCATAAACCCCGAATGTACAGTAAATACATATCATATGTTCTATCTCCCCGAAACTGCCGGTGAGATAGACCTTTCGGGATATGACTATATCATCGATGCTGTGGATACGGTAAAGGCAAAGCTGTTTATAGCAGAAAATGCGTATAAACTCGGCGTACCTGTGATAAGCTCCATGGGAGCGGGCGGAAAGATACATCCGCAGCTTCTGGAGGTGACCGATATCTACAAGACCTCGGTCTGTCCGCTGGCGCGTGTGATGAGATATGAGCTCAGAAAGCTCGGCGTAAAAAAGCTCAAGGTTGTATATTCACGTGAAAGTGCGGTATGGGACAGGACAAATGACACCGGTGAGAAAAAAGTCATAGGGTCGGCAGTGTTCGTGCCTGCTGCCGCAGGCATGATAATAGCATCAGAGGTCGTCAACGATATCTGCGGTATGAACAAGCAGAAATAAAATACTTTATGGACAGGTGATAAATATGAACCAGCATTCAAGATTCAATCTCCCCGTCTGCCTTGTGGTCGAGGAGGATTCCTTCATCCGCTCGGATGAGCTGATACGCTCATATATCCCCGAGCTTTCGGGTCAGAAGACCATCATCGTTTCCGAGCCGTTCCTGATAGATACCTACAAGGATATGATAACCGAGATAAGCCGCGATTTCGGCGGTGCGGAGATATACCCGATAACCGAGGCGAGCTTTGACGAAGCGGTAGTCATCGCAAAAAAGCTCTGCCTTGAAGATATAAAGGTGATAATCGGATTTGGCGGCGGAAGGGTGCTCGATACCGCAAAATATGCCGCTCATGTCAGCAAGGCGGCTTATGTATGTATGCCCACATCCCTGAGCAACGATTCTCTTGCTTCGCCGTTCGCAGTGCTCGGAACGGTCGGGAGCGCAAGAAGAACGCTCGACTGCAAGATACCCACGGCTATCATCGTCGATAC
>JAILFE010000365.1 GCA_024697725.1 Oscillospiraceae bacterium | reverse complement strand
TGGATAATGCTGTTTTCGATAACTGCCTTGGAGCCCTTGACAGCATACCATTCCATACCGGAGTTGTGGAAATCAACGTTTGTCTTGTAAACGTAGTTGCCGGCAAGTCTTGTTGTACCGCCGAATTCATTGTCGTTGCCGGGTGAGTTTGCAGACGCACCGCCTATTGTAAATACGTGGTTCGCCGTGCTGGAATCTGCGAAGGAGATAAGACCGAGGCCGCCGCCGCCGCCGCCGACCGACTCCTTGGGTTCAAGTATAACAGATACTGTAACATCATAGTTTGCGGGGTCGCCGCTCTTCATGTTGGCAGTTGTTGTTACCTTGATCCTGTAGTAGCAGTTGTCCCAGTTGATGATCCTCTTGGTATCTGTCTCATCGGGGTTTGTCGTAGCGGGGTGAAGACCAGTGCCGTTATCGAACGCACTGCCGGAATTATCGGTAATGATATCGCCGTCCTTGTTCCTGTAGAGGAGACGGAGAAGCTCTACCCTTACCTTGACCTTATTGTCGGAATCGAGATGACCGGAGCCGCCTACTGATGCTGTCTCAGGAACCTCTGCCTCAAATTCAACAAAGCACTGATCCTGATTTGTAGTAGACGAAAGCTCCCAGTTTGTAGCGTCCTTGATATCGGTAAGTCCGACACCGCCGGTCTTCCACTGATATTTGGGTTTGAGATAGCCGAAAAGCTCCTGCTGTGTTGCGAAACCGAGCTGCACCGGGACATCGCGGTAGTCGATGATATTGCCGGATGCATCCCTGGGGAGATGATCCGCCACCCATGCCGGTGTGGCAAGAGACTTATCAACACCGCCGACCTCGATACCGCCTGCCTTCATCGCGTTAACGATGTCGGATTCGTTCGTGTATGCCACCTGGCTTGAAAGATATTCTGAGAGATAAACCGAAAGTACAGAACGCGCTGTATAATATGCCTGATTTTCTTCAAACTTGGTCACTGTGCGCTTCTGAGTAGTAGAAACAACAGCGAGCGTAGCAAGAAGCATAACCATAAGGACGAAGAGTATCGTCACGACCATTATCAGGACTGCACCTTTTAGTTTGCTGCAGCGCCGTTTGCACTCTGTCATAATTAGCCACCCTTTCATAATAGTTAAAAGAATTTGTGTGTGATGATTTTAGTACGATTAAATATTGTGTTTTTGATTATTCAACGTTTGATGTATCCATGTGGTAGATAGAGAATACGTCGATGACCATATCGATAGCTTCCTTGGGGCCCTCTTCCGCTTCCTCTGCTTCCTCCTGATCGGGGGTAACAGAACCTTCGTCTTCTGCCTGACCGATAGTGCGGAGGTAAAGGGTCTTATCATGCTTCGAGATAGCATCCATCATTGCGAAGAATGCGTTCATGTTGCTCTCGGGATCTGCATCGGTGATGTTGACAACGAGGTGAACTTCCTCAACTGCAACTATTACCGCGGGATCGCCCTGAACTTCAGCGTGGAGATACTTGTCATATACCTCCTGAGGAAGAGAATCGCCGGAAAGATCGGCACTCATCTTGATGTCATAAGCAACCGAGTTTCTTACATAGAAGTAAGGAGCAAGATTGCCTTCCTTCTCGCCTGTGAGTTCCATAGACTTCATTGAAACGAAGCCGTCTACCTTGCTGAGTATGTCATAAATGTATTTGTCGGCTTCATAGGATTCCTGCTCATCGAGGTAGGGCTTCTGGAGCGTATCCACTTCTTCGACCGTCTTCTTGAGCTCCTGCTTCAGATCGGGGAGAGTGGCGATCTTCGCCTGTACCTCATCCCACTCCTGCTGCTTGATCGCGAGGCTCGCATTGACATCCTGTGTCTGCTGGATAGCTTTTCTTACGAAAAATGCAAATCCGACACCGAGAACGATAATAACAACGACAACAAGGAATATGACCTTATCTCTGTATGAAAGCTTCATATTCATCAGCCTTCACCGCCTTCCTCAATTACTTCTTCCGTTGTTCCGTTTGCTGCGGCCTCAGCTTCAGCCTTAGCCTTAGCTGACTGTTTCTCGAGGAACTCTTCAACGGCCTTGCCCTTTACATTGGCAGTAACTTCAAACTTGTACAAACTGCGTCCCTTGATCTCTTCAACGGATTCTTCGCCGGTATTGTTGTTGATCTCTGCCGAAGCAGCAGCA
Organism: Oscillospiraceae bacterium; assembly: GCA_024697725.1. Lineage (GTDB taxonomy): Bacteria > Bacillota > Clostridia > Oscillospirales > Ruminococcaceae > RGIG4694. The sequence continues at coordinate 9,388 of JAILFE010000365.1, read as the reverse complement.
TTTATCACCTGATTTGTCTGGTTATTCTTATAACCGGTGTAAATGATATTGTCGAACATATCGAGCTTATAGAGATTTTCGACGATAGTTGACGGGAATGTAGCGTCATCGCAGTAAGCCTCAACGGAATAAACGCCGTCGCCGTACTTGACAAGGATGTAATTGCAGTATACTTCCTCATCTCCGAGGAATACGTCTATTACCTTCTTATAATCTTCCGATACGACCATCGGGAGACTGTCATAGTTCTTGGAAGCAGCCTCTACGCCTCTCTTGAACACAGCGACCTTATCGATCTTCTGCTGTGTCCTGTCCACCTCGGCGAGCTGTTCGCGCGTTTCAGGGGAATTGATCTGATTATCGAGATCGTCGATCTTCTTCTGTGTATTGGAGATACCGATGTTCATCGCCAGCACAACAGCCGCAACGACTGCTGCCGAAATACCCGCAGCCGCGAGGACTGCAACAGCGAATGAACCTCCGACCTCGTTCTTGCCGGCCTTTTCGTCTGTTTCGAGAAGGTTTACGCGCTCAAGATCCTTATTGGACTTGAACATCGCACCGATCGCGTTAGCGTATGTCTGGAACTCGAAGTTCTCATATCCGCCGACCGTATTCGGAACACCGAGAAGGCTTGTTGAAATATCCTGTGATTCCAGGGAGTTTGTCAGTCTGATATAAGCAGTAGTATCACCGTAGAATACGACGTTCGTTATCGGGCTGTTCGCATCTCTCGATTTCTGGAACTGGAGCATTCTGAATATGTTCTCGTTTACTGCTTCATAGATATAGTCTTCGGAGTTTTCGTAGTCCGCGGGGTCTATGGAAGCAAAACGCGAAAACGCGAGCTGATTGTTCTCATAGAGATTGAGGCTGATGAATGTCGGGTCGATCTGAACGGCGAGCATCGGCATCTTGCCGCTGTTCTTCCTGTCGCCGAGAATGATTCTCGATATCGCATTACAGGATACCATTACAGATTTAAGGCTGATGCTGAGCATCTGGAACACTTTTCTGAAGCAGTCAACGACCTCAAAGGGGCAGGCTGTTGCGAGGATCTTGAGCGCCGCAACGCCGTCCTCAACGACCTCTCCCGCAAGAGAATAGGATATCGAATAATCATCCGCGATACCCATTGTGTGCTGCATCTGGTTCGTGACCATTGTCAGTATCTGGTTGCCCTTTACTTTAGGTATATGCAGTTCCTTGAATATTACAAGGTTTGAGCACATACTTACAACGGCTTCTTTATCAGCCATTTTCTTTGACTTCAGTTCCTCACTGATGATTGTTGCTAATCTCGGAATATCTTTTATATGACCGTTAACAATCAGACCCTCTTCGAGATCGATGGAAGAAGCAGAAGCGACCTTTATCCTGCCGCCCGCCTCCGTACCGCGTATAATACGGATGTGTCTGTCTGTTATATCAAATGAAAGCATCCTCGTCACCTCACTGTTATTATTTTATTAGATTTCACATTCCCATGTGATTGGATACCTTAATGTTCTTTTGCCTCTGCGGATCAGGAAATGTTGGACATGGAGTTGTAGATCGCGGGAAGGATACCTGCGATTACTGTACCGATCGCAATACCCATGATGATGATCATTATAGGTTCGATCATACCTACCAGACGCTGCACGGCTTCATCGGATTCTTCCTGATAGAACTGTGCGGACTTGGCAAGAATGGAATCGAGTGCGCCGGATTCCTCGCCGACATATATGATCGAGCAGAACATCGACTCGAAAATACCTGTTCTCTGGATCGAGACCGAGAGCGATTCGCCCTGCTTGACCTCGTCTACAACGACTTCAAAACATTTTGAAACATATGCATTTCCAACTATATCCGCACTCTTTTCAAGGCACTCCACCATGGGGATACCTGCTGAATACAGCGAAGCGAGCGTGCTTCCGAAACGAGCGGTATAGATCTTTACGATGAGCTTGCCGACAGCCGGGATCTTCAGTATCAGTTCATCGAATTTCAGGCGTATATCCGGTACCTTCAGAAGATATCTTGCTACGAATACTATCGCGGCTATTACCAGCAGCAGTATGTACCAGTACGCCTTTATCCAGTCGGAGATCTTAAAGAGTGCACCTGTAAGACCGTGCATATCCTCTTCCGTGAGCAGATCCTTGAACGTAGGCATGATGAACGTGAACATGATGAGCACGATCGCCACGCAGAGTATGCTCAGGATGATAGGATATATCATCGCACTCTTGATCTTTCTGTTGAGTCTTGCTTCATTTGCGTAATGATCCTCGAGTTTCTTCATGATAAGGTCGAGATTACCTGACGATTCGCCCGCCTGTATCATTGCTACGTAGAAATTCGGGAATGCGTTCTCCTGCATACGGAGCGCATCGGAATATGCAGTACCCTTCTGCACACTTTCGTAGATCTCTCTGTAGATCTGCTTGGGTCCCTCCTTGGTCTGCTCGCGTGTCATGATATCGAGAGATTTTACAAGCGTAAGTCCCGATGTCATCATTGCCGACATCTGACGACAGTCATAAGACAGCTCAACAGTTTTGAACTTGTGCAGTGACCTTTTTGAGCCGCCCTTTGTCTCGCGGTAAGTCGAGCAGAAAAGACCTTTTTCGTGAATTTTATTAAGAAAATCATTCACGTCCTCAGCCTGCATCTTCTGATTCTTGACAGTATTGCCCTGAACATCAGTTGCAGTATAGATAAAAGTCTTCATTAAAGTTTGACACCTCCGATTGGATTTATTCTCATGCCTTACGGCTGCCGACAGTGCATCTTGACAATACATTGTCCGATAACTTATATTATACCATTTAGGTCATAAATTAGCAATATGTGAATTTAACTAAATCGAATGCATTTATTGTTGCCATTTTACCAAATTGTCACTTTTTGCGTTCTTTCCGGACGTTTTCATCCCGTTTTTCTGACCTGTGATATAATATATTTATAGTTTACGGCATCAGATTTCCGGTACAGACTGCCCGCAGATGCTTTGATATCAGCTGTAAGCGGGAAATGTCTGAAAAACCTTGCCGTTTACTATAAGTCACCTGTTCTTTTTACCTCCTCTTTTGTGGTAGCTGTTGAAATCAAATTTGATCTGCTCGCATATGAAGTCGAGCATTTCCGACGCGGCATCGAGGATATCGTCTATCTCCCCCTTGTCGATCTCGAGGAGGATATCCGCCGGATACCGTGTCTCGATGTAGTACCTGTTTAGTGCGGTGCTTTTTTCGAGCCATTTTGCGAAGCTGTTGTCCATCATTGCCGCCTGCTTGCAAAGCCATGTGAGGTTGTGGCCGTCAAGCAGTTTTCTGTTTTTGAACAGGAGATAGGATTTCAGTGCCTTTTCTATACACTGCTGACAGTGAAACGCCGCCATGCTGTAAAGCCTGTTGTCCTCGGAGAGCACCAAAGCCGCCATATGATCCTGATATGCATAGAAAAGCCAGTCATAATACCGTTTGCTGTCGGTGCTGTGGCTACCTCTCCCCATACAGCAGCACCCCCATATTATCCACACGGTATGCGAACGAGCAGTCATCCTCGACGAGTTCGATCCATTCGGCAGCGGTGTAGACTATGAAGTCGCACGGAACAACGCAGTCGGTTTCAAGTGCGAGCTTTGATTCGAGCGCACGCGGATCGCTGCCGTCACCGGCAACTATACACAGCTTGAATCCTTTGAGCTCACCGTCCGAGCTGTTTTTCCGGGAGACGAGGAATATCTGCAGCGGGCTGCATAACCCGACCACATCTCCGACCATTTCGGATATGATCGGATCGATATCATTCTGCTTCATTGGTATCGCCTCTTTTCCGTACAGTGGGTATCGTTCTGCTTTCATCCCGCCCGACGCGCCCCACACGGTCAACAGGACACACCGAGCTCATAATATACCTTATACTTATAATATCACAACTTTCGTGAAAAGTCAATAATCCTCTGAAAATTATTCCTAAAAAATTGCAAAAATTTTTGGAATGACATTTTTTGTGTAAACACCGGTCAGTTCCGGTTTGCCGGATGCGTTTGCGCAATGATGCCGTATACTATTATAATATAATAGTCAAAGCTCCCCGGGGATATCCCCGGGGAGCTTTATCGTACTTATTATATTGTACTTATTATAATAGCCTTACGCGCCGTGCAGGAGCGATCTCTTGAAATTATTGATGCCCTCGGCTATCTTGTCAAGCACCGTGTTTATCCTTGAACCGCCGAGCTGTTCTCCGTCAAAGCCGTAGGATACATTGAAGAACATCGCAGCAATGAGGATGATGAAGAACGGACGCACATATTCAAGGCAGGCAAGTGCGATGAGCACTGTGAAAAAGAGCGGTACTGATATTATCTTTTCCCCGCGGTGCTTGATAACAAAGCCGTTGTGGAACGATCTGTAGAAAAACTCGCCGAGTCTTTTGCCGAATGATCTGCGGGGAGCGGTATCGCCGGTGCTCTCCGACTGCGCATTCACCACCTGAGGAGCCGTGTCGCCGAAAAATCCATTTGTTCCGGATGTATATGTTCCAGATATGTTTTCCTGTTCCTTACTGATACTAACGCTCATTGTGATTCCTCCCGATAAATTTCGTTCTATTTGCTTTTATCTTACATTTATCGTACATTCTCTGTCCGATGTATATATAATAGCATATCTGATTTAAATTACAATGTATCTTTGATTAGAAAAGGATTAGAATAATCTCATGGTAAAAATGAGTCTGCGCGGAAGAAATATGCTCATACAGAACTATAGCTTTTATTGACAATAATCCGGGATCATGCTATAATCGTCACTAAGACAAACCTGTTACTGTTTATCATAATAACCGAACAATAATACAATGCCCCGAAGCGGTCGTACACCGCTCCGGGGCAGAACTTATATACGGTTGTCAGGCAATTTATGCAGACTGATCTTGTTTATTATAATGATATCGGGTCAGTCTCAGGTATCGATATCAAGTATCGGCTCTGCAACAGAAGCCCCCGCAGGCACCATAGGCAGGACATTGATATCCTTGTCTATTATGCAGTTTATCAGCACGGGTCTGCCGCATCCGAGCGCCTTTTCGAGCACGGGTCTTATATCGTCCTTCTTTGCTATAGTCATCCCCTCAACGCCGAACGCCTTTGCAAGCATCTCGAAATTGGTGGGCTTTTCGAGCGTGGTCTGCGAGAAATGGCCGTTATAGAACATCCTCTGCCACTGGCGCACCATACCGAGAACCGAGTTGTTGAGCACGAGCTCTATCACGGGAAGATTATACTTTGCCAGTGTGGAAAGCTCTGTCAGGTTCATATAGAAGCTGCCGTCGCCTGCGATATTAACCACAGTCGCATCGGGATTGCCGATCTTGCAGCCTATCGCCGCACCGAGACCGTAGCCCATAGTCCCGAGACCGCCGGAGGTCGCAAATCTGCGGCCGGCCTTGAAATCGTAGAATTCCGCCGTCCACATCTGATGCTGTCCGACCTCGGTGGAGATTATCGCCTTGCCGTCGGTCAGCTCACACAGGGTGCCGATAACATCCTGCGGCAGCACAGCCTCGGGATTGGAAGAATACTGTCCTACGGGATATCTGTTCTTCCATTCTGCGATCTGAGCCATCCATTCGGGGTGCTTTTTCGGAGTAAGATGCTTTAAGAGCTCGCTTATCACGAACCCGACATCTCCCGATACATGGACATCGACATCTATATTCTTATTTATCTCGGCGGGATCGATCTCGATCTGCACGATTCTTGCCTTCTGTACATTATTCTTGAAGGAATCGGCGTTGCAGGTCACGCGGTCGGAAAATCTCGAACCGAGAACTATCATGACATCACAGTTGATGAGTGCCTGAGCGGAGGTCTTTGTTCCGTGCATACCGAGCATACCGGTATATCTTTCATCGGTATTGTCGAACGCACACTGTCCCATGAGAGACAGTGAAACGGGCGCATCCACGAGCTCAGCAAGCTTTTTCACCTGCGATACGGCATCGGAGAGCACCGCGCCGCCGCCGACATATATGAACGGCTTCTCCGCAGTATTTATGACCTCGGCAGCCTTTATTATCTCATTGCTGTCTACCGAGAAACTGTGTCCCTTGACGGGCTGTCTTTCAAATATACACTTTGCCGCCGTGATATCCTTGGGGATATCTATAAGAACGGGTCCCTTTCTGCCGTTGTTTGCGATAAAGAACGCCTCGCGTATCACATCGGCAAGGTCATGCACGTTCTTGACGATATAGTTATGCTTGGTTATAGGCATGGTTATGCCCGTGATATCGACTTCCTGGAAGCTGTCGAGCCCGAGCAGGTTCGTTGCGACATTTCCCGTGATAGCCACGAGAGGTATGCTGTCCATATACGCCGTTGCGATACCGGTCACAAGATTGGTAGCACCCGGTCCCGAGGTCGCGATAACGACACCCGTCTTTCCCGTGGTACGCGCATAGCCGTCAGCCGCGTGACAGGCGTTCTGCTCGTGCGAGGTGAGTATATGTGTTATCTTGTCGCTGTAATCATAAAGAGCGTCATAGATATTGAGAACAGCGCCGCCGGGAAAACCGAAAACGGTATCCACGCCCTGTTCAAGCAGACATTCGAGTATTATCTGCGAACCGTTGAGAATCATTTCACACAATCTCCTTTTATATTCAATGGCATTTATAATCTGCACTTTCAGTGTCGTTTACTGTATATGCAATACAGCAATTCTTATCCCCTGGCGTACAGGTCGGGCAATATGATTATAGCACACCTGTCCCGAAATGTCAATGACTGCGGGCGGGAAATTTTCCGCACGGGATTTTTCACATTCCATTACAGTAAAATCCGCACAAAACCGAATATACGGTCATCTGCTCCAGTATTTTCTGTCAAGGCTCCGAAACTGCACAGCGCGGGCTATCTGATTTTTACCGATGACCTCACACTGTTCCATATCCGCTATGGTACGCGCTACCTTCAGTATCCTGTCGTATGCCCGTGCGGAGAGCCCCATGCTCGAAAACACCTTTTCCAGCATATCGGACGCTTCCTTTGTCAGCGGACAGAATTCGTTGAGCTTGTCGGCGGTTATGTTGGCGTTGCAGGTTATCCCCGTGCCCTCATAGCGCCTGTTCTGGCGCTTTCTTGCCGCCTGCACCCGCTGACGCACCGACTCGGAGCTCTCCTCCGGCGTATCGGAACGCAGTGTGGAATACTCCAGCGGCGCCACTTCCACATGGATATCGAACCTGTCGAGCAGCGGTCCCGATATCCTGGAAAGATAGGTATGCACCGCCTTTTCGCCGCATATGCATTTCTTCGTGGGATGCCCGTAATATCCGCACGGACAGGGGTTCATCGCCGCTACGAGTATGAACGAGCAGGGATATTCCGCGGTACCCGCCGCCCTCGATACCGTGACCACCTTATCCTCAAGCGGCTGGCGAAGTATCTCCAGCGTTCTTCTGTCGAATTCCGGCAGCTCGTCCAGAAAAAGCACTCCGTTATGCGCAAGGGAGATCTCCCCGGGACGCGGTATCGTGCCGCCGCCCGCAAGTCCCGCAGAGGATATCGTATGATGCGGGGCGCGGAACGGTCTTGTCGTGACGAGCGGATGCTCGGGAGATATCATCCCGCTTATGGAATGGATATTGGTAGTCTCTATCGATTCCTCAAATGTCATCTCGGGGAGTATAGACGGTATACGCTTTGCGAGCATGGATTTGCCCGAGCCCGGAGAGCCGACCATGAGCACATTATGTCCTCCTGCCGCCGCATATTCGAGCGCAAGCTTTGCGGTCTGCTGACCTCTCACATCGGAAAAATCACCGCTGTATCTCCTCTCCTCCTCGGTAACGACATATTCCCCCTCGGGGACAATCTGCTTTTCACCGCTGAAATGTGCTATGAGCTCGCTCACATTGTCAACGCCGTATACCTTTATCCCGTCAACAACGCTTGCCTCGTGGGCGTTGCTCTTCGGGACGAATATCCTCTCAACGCCGTTCTTCCTTGCGGTGAGAGTCATCGGGAGCACACCGTTCACGCTCCTGACATCGCCGTTGAGAGCCACCTCGCCGATAAATACCGTGCGTGAAAGATCGTCGTCTATTATGCCGTTTATCAGCAGCAGCGACGAAAATATCGCAAGATCGTGCATACTGCCTGTCTTTTTGGTATCGGCGGGAGCAAGGTTCACGATCACCCTCGCAAGCGGGAACTGGGTACTGCACGAGCGCAGAGCCGCACGTATTCGCTCCCTGCTCTCCTTGACCACTATATCTCCGAGACCCACTATCTCAAACGAAGGCGTTCCCTTGCTGACTTCTATCTCAACATCTACGGGGAAAGCATTAAGCCCGAACAGCCCCATACTGTTTACTTTTGCATACATCCGTCTCATCCTTTGCTATTCTGTGTCTGTCGATCCAGAGATACGTGTCCTCCATGACCTTTGCCGAATTGAGGTCATTGAGCATCTCGTGCCGCGCATCCTCGTATATGCTCAGCTGCACATCCCTGAAACCAGCCTTGCACATCCTCTTGTACAGATCGAGCTCCGCCTTGCCGTAGCTGCTGACGGGATCCTTCGTGCCGCCGAGTATCAGCACGGGCACGCTCCTGTCGGCGGAATAGAACCACTGACGGCGTGAGGAATATATCACGAGCATGAAAAGATCGCTGAATGCCGACGATGTGAACGCAAAGTTCATCCTCTCCTCCGAGGTGAATTCGTTTATCACCCTGATGTCGTGCGACACCCAGTCGTGATCGGACATTTTATCCTTTATCCCGATGTTTCCCGCCGAATTGAGGATATGCTGCATCCATTCAGAATGGTGGTCAACGCCCATCACCGCGCTCTGTGCATCCGCTGCGAGCATACCGAGAGCGGGCAGAGTGTTCAGGAATCCGACCGTACCTTCAACGACTACTCCGTCATAGACCCCGCCGTATTTCACCATAGCCGCCCTGACTATCAGCGAGCCCATGCTGTGACCGTACAGAAAAAGCGGAAGCTCCGGATATTTTTTTCTTATTATCCGTGAAAACATGACCATATCATTTATAAGATACATCCAGCCGTGTTTGCTGCCGAAATATCCCAGCTCGGAATGCGGTCCTGCAGTCCTGCCGTGACCGAGATGATCGTGAGCACAGACGATATATCCCCGTTCGGTGAGATATTCCGCGAACGGACTGTATCTTTCCGCGTATTCGTTCATCCCGTGTACTATCTGCACGATCCCGAGAGGCTTGCCCTTCGGCACGGCGATGTAGTATTCGCATTTATGATGCTTGTCGGAGCTCGGAAAACGCCCGCGCTTTTTCGTATATGCCATGTTCTCACTCCTTGTTACCATCCGATTATACTCGGCAGCGATATTAATTGCC
>JAILFE010000363.1 GCA_024697725.1 Oscillospiraceae bacterium | reverse complement strand
AGCCTTTTTGAGAGTTTCCTCTGTTTCTGCCGAAAGATCGCCCGTGGCTGCGATAGCCTCGGGAACGCTCGGATACATATCCCTCATGAAGCCGAACAGCTCGTGCTCGAACTCTGCGATCCTGTCTACAGGCACATCATGCAGGAAATTGTTAGTTGCCGCGTATATTATCATTACCTGATCCTCAACGGCAACAGGGCTGTTCTTGTCCTGCTTGAGGACTTCCACGACTCTTTCGCCGAGGTCAAGCCGTTCCTTGGTATCCTTATCGAGATCCGATCCGAACTGGCTGAACGCCTGCAGCTCCCTGTACTGGGAATAGGTCAGCTTCAGCGAGCCGGACACCTTTTTCATTGCCTTTATCTGTGCAGCACCGCCGACTCTCGATACCGATATACCGGGGTTCACGGCAGGGCGCACGCCGCTGTTGAAGAGGTCTGTTTCGAGGAATATCTGCCCGTCCGTGATCGAGATGACGTTGGTCGGGATATACGCCGAAACGTCGCCCGCCTGTGTCTCGATAACGGGAAGAGCGGTTATCGAACCTCCGCCGTAATCCTCATTCAGACAGCAGGCTCTTTCGAGCAGTCTTGAATGGAGATAGAATACATCTCCGGGATAAGCCTCGCGTCCGGGCGGTCTTTTGAGCAGCAGCGACAGCGTTCTGTAAGCCACCGCGTGCTTTGAAAGATCGTCGTATACGCACAGCACGTCCTTCCCCTGTTCAAGGAAGTATTCTCCCATAGTAACACCCGCATAAGGCGCCACATACTGCAGCGGAGCAAGCTCCGAGGCAGTCGCGGATACGATTATCGTATAATCAAGGGCATTGTTCTTTTCGAGCGTGCTCACCACGTTCGCAACGGTGGAGCGCTTCTGACCTATAGCAACATAGATGCAGATAACGCCCTTGCCCTTCTGGTTTATGATAGTATCGAGAGCGATAGCTGTCTTTCCCGTCTGGCGGTCGCCTATGATAAGCTCACGCTGGCCCCTTCCTATAGGTATCATCGAGTCGATAGCCTTGATACCCGTCTGGAGCGGGCGGCTTACCGATTTTCTGGTGATGATGCCCGGAGCGATCTTCTCGATAGGCATGGTGCGCTCTGTGAATATCGCGCCCTTGCCGTCTATGGGCTGACCGAGAGCGTTCACTACTCTGCCCATCAGCTCATCTCCGACAGGAACGGATACTACCGCTCCTGTGCGCTTTACAGTGTCGCCCTCCTTGATCTCGGAATCCGAGCCGAGCATAACAGCTCCGACAAAGTCCTGTTCAAGGTTGAGCGCCATAGCGTATATCCCGCCGTCAAATTCGAGCAGCTCGCCCGACATACAGCTGTCAAGCCCGTGGATGCGTGCGATACCGTCGCCCACGGTCACTACCGTGCCGACGTCTGCGTGCTCTATGCGGTTCTGGAAATTCTTGATCTGATTTTTTATGATTCCGGTAATCTCATCCGGTCGCAGATCCATTTTTACACCGGCTTTCGTATATTGAAATAAAGTGGAGCACCGATCAGCGGTTCCCGATAGCAGACATTATTCACGCTCGTGCGTTCTTCATGCTGCTGCGCAGCTCATTCAGCTTTGTTTTCACAGAGCCGTCGAGCATCCTGTCACCGCAGGTGACTTTAAGTCCGCCCATAATGGACGGATCGATCTTTTCCGTCATAACGATCCTCTTTCCGTATGAAGCGGAAAGCCTGTCAGCAAGCCTTCTGCGCTGATCGGCGGAGAGCGGGCGCACGGATGTCACCGTGACGTCCATGATGTTATTTTCGGCATACCACATCTTCTTATACTCCTCGGCGATGCCCTCCATATGGCGTGCGCGTCCCTTTCCCGCGAGCACGCAGAGAAAGTTGTACGCCGTCTGTGAGACCCTGCCGCCGAATATATCCTTCAGCATGGTATATTTTTCTTCGTTCGTAACGGTCGGAGCCTGAAGCACGTCGCAAAGCCCGGGATTATCGGAAAATATCTTTGCGAGCCCCATAAGCTCATCAAACAGCCGTTCCTTTTCGCCTGTCTCTGCCGCGAGCTCATAGAGAGCCTCGGCATAGACCTTTTCGACGCCGCTCGTCATTTAGTATCAGCTCCCTCGTCGCCGAGCCCGGCTATGAACTCGTCGATAAGTCTGTCCTGTTCCTCATCGCTTTCGATATTGCGCGAAACGATCTTCTCCGCGATAGATACCGCGATATCGGAAATATCGTTCTTGATGCTGTTGACAGCACGCTTTCTTTCCTTTTCGATATCGGCATTAGCTCTCGTGACGATGCTCTGAGCCTCCTCACGCGCCTCGCCGATGATCTCGTCGGAATGCTGCTGTGCGCGGATCGTTGCGTTTCTCACGATCTCTGCGGACTCCTCCTTTGCAGAGGCAAGTCTTGCGGTATATTCCGCCTCCTTGTCCTTTGCGCTTTTAAGAGCGCTGTCCGCGTCGTCGTAGGTCTTGGATATTTCGGCATTTCGCTGCTCCATGACCTTTTTTACTCTGCCGAAAAGAAAATGCCTGAAAACGAGAAAAAGGATCAGGGTGTTGCAGAGAACACCGATACAAGTGACAGGATCAATCGTCAGAAATTCAAAATGATAATCCATTATTTGTCACCGATTTCCTTTCACTTTTCTCAGTCAAGGATATGCCGGATGAACGGATTTGCGAATACGAGCAGCAGACCGATGAGAAGACCGTAGATACCGGTCGATTCGGCGATAGCGCAGCCGATGAACATCGTCGATCTCGCATCGCTCTTTGCCTCGGGCTGTCTGCCGATCGTCTCGATCGCCTTTCCGACAGCGTAGCCCTCACCGATACCGGGGCCGATACCTGCGATGAGCGCAAGTCCCGCACCGATTCCCTGTCCTGCCAGTACTATTGCTCTTGCCGTTGCAAGAGTATCAGGAGAAACACCTTCCAATGCCATAATGATATACCTTTCCTTTCATAATAATAAACGAATAAACGCTTTGGTCATCTGTCAAAGATCATGACGTCACATCAGTCTTCTGTCCTTGCCGCATCACCGACATACGCAAGTGTGAGCATTATGAAAACATAGGACTGTATGACCCCGGAGAACAGATCGAAATAGATCGACAATACCGCAGGGATACCGATCTGAAAGATACTGAAATATTTCAGGAATGTTATCCCCAGCAGTCCGTATACCGCCTGGCTCGCCGCAGTGAGCGCACCGTATACCAGCGTCGTGATTATCATACCGCCCGCCATATTTCCGAACATACGGACAGCCATAGCAAACGGCGTCGCAAATTCGCTGAGTATATTTATCGGCGTTATGACCGCGACAGGCTCGGTATAGCCCTTCAGATACCCGAGGATGCCGTTGTTCCTGATCTTCCAGTACGTGATGAGCACAAATGTCATTGCCGCCCACGTTCCCGTACAGTTGATATCGACGGTCATGCTTCGCAGACCGAACAGGCTGATAAGCGCTCCGACGAGAGCAAAACAGAATATCGTTGCGACATAGGGCGCATAGTATACGAATTTGTCGCCCATCATATCGCGCACCGTGTTCTCAAAGAAAGTCACGAACCATTCCGCCGCCGCCTGCCGTTTTGTGGTCGGCTTGACCTTGAGGTCATGCGTCAGCCAGAGGATGAGCGCCGTAAGTATTATCATCACGATCCAGCCGGTGACAAGGGTCTCGGAGATCGCGATCTCGGTATCGCCGAAGGTAAGGGTAATGATCTTCCCGGGGCCGGTAACGTTCATTTCCATTAAGCATCACCCTCCTTTCCCGGAACTTTTATTGTTAATTATGCCGCGTACAGTATATATCGCCTTCGGATAGAAGAGCGGTATGCACACCGCAGCCAGATTGACGGCTCTGAGCTTTATGCCGGCAGTGAGCGCCGCGCCCATGACGGCAAATCTTATGAGATAGAACGAAAACATATATCTTTTCGCCGCTTTTTCGGTCTTGTATTCGACGGCGCGATCCACCGAATATCCGAGAAGGATAAGATTGGCGGTCATCGCCGCTGTCCCGAGGAGCAGTCCGAGCGGCACCTCAGGCGACAGTCCGTAGAACGGCAGGGTAAGCAGATATATAACAAGATCGGCGATAAACGCCCTCGGCAGGAGCATTTTCAGCTCTTCCGCGGTCATTTTGCCGAGAAAAGCGAACCGCAATGCCTTTCCTCTTTTCCGACAGCTGTATTTCTGTGATCCTGCCCATACAAAAGATCATACAAGCATTATGGAATATTATAGCATAATTTTCAAAGCATTGCAACCATATTCAAGAAATATTTAATTTTTGTGCATTTTATTGCTTTTAAGCCTTTTCAATTGTAAAAAATGCTGTTCGTTATTACACTGCCTGCGCGGAAAGCGATATCATCAAAAATACCGCTTGACAATCGCACAAAAACATTATATAATAGTGAAGGTCAATACCCCCGGGGCGTAACTCAGTTTGGCAGAGTGCTTGGTTTGGGACCAAGATGCCGCAGGTTCAAATCCTGTCGCCCCGACCAGACCCTCCGCAAGTCATTTCTTGCCGGAGGGTTTTGTTTTGCCGC
>JAILFE010000336.1 GCA_024697725.1 Oscillospiraceae bacterium | reverse complement strand
TAAAGGCTGCCGAACTGCACATATTCACAGTTCATATCCAAATGATACCACATATGCCGCATCATGTCAATATCCTTTATGACCAAATCAGTGATTTTTTTTATCCGACTTTCGTATCTTTTTCACCTCATCGAGACGAAGTTCAAAATACTCGGTCTGTGAAGGCGTGATGCGGTGTTTCAGATCGCGCAGCGCTCCCGAGTACTTTGAGTTGCTGATAGTCGGGAACGCCTTGATTATCCTGTCAGACCACTCGTGCTTGCTCAAAAGCTGTTCGTACTTTGCCTTCAGCTCTTCGTATTCACGGGTGTATTTTTCCTTGCGGGCAGCATATTCCTTGTTATAGGTATCGCGGTATTCGTCCACGACCGCCCTGCCCTCGCTCAGCTTTTCCGCAGCCTTTTCCTTTATATTGCCGGTCGTTTCGTGGAACTTTTCCTTTATGGCGGTAGTCGTCTCGTCGGTCTTTTCCTTTATCTTGTCGTAGTTATCGACAACTGTGTTCGTGCCGTTGGCGAGTACACCGCCTATCGCCACGGATACCGACAGCATCCTCTGCGAGAGCGAATCGAGCTGCTTCAGGCGTATATTGAACTTGTTGACGGATATTATCGAAGCTGTAAGGTCGAGCGCTATCAGCACTGCGGAAACGATTATCACAACGAATCCCGCATCGGTGGGGAGTTTTCTCACACCCATCTCGAACAAGGGGTTGACTATCCTCACGACTATGACACAGCCCATGCCCCACAGTATCGCCACTTTCAGACATATCAGCCCTTTGAAATTGAAGCGCTCATGGGAATAATCCCACCACCTGTTATGGAACACGAGCTCCATCAGCAGCCCGACCGACAATTCAAAGCTCGTACACAGTATCGACGAGCCGACGAGCAGCGGGAAGAAAGTATGGTTTATCGGGCGGAATATCGTGACTATCATCAGCACTCCGAAGCCGTAGATAGGGCATATCGGCATATTCAGGAACCCTCTGTTCTGATATTCGCCCGTTTCTATCGTCATATAGCAGACCTCTATGCCCCATCCGATGAACGACCATATCAGAAAGAGCATATACATTTCATATAGACTGTACTGAAAAAAAGGAAGCGGTGTCATGTCAATTTCTCCTGTTATTATGCAGTGCGGCATATGCCGCGGTTTTTCATCCGATCACAGACCATATTATATCACTATCCTCACAGGATGTCAACAGGGCGGGGCGGAGAACCCCCGCGGGCACATCGCAGCGGGGAGCCCCCGCAGGCGTATCGCGGCGCAAGATGATAACAGTTGTTCTGTGATCCCGCGTTTGTTACTTGAGCCATCGGTAAAAAGAAAGGGCAAAATCCGATCGGGGAAGCAATAGTATATCAATCTCAACAACTCACCCCGCCGATAGGCGGAGCGAGTATGTATAAATCCGAAAAGTTACGGCAAAATCATTGACAATTCACGGCAGTGTGATATAATATTATTTGTATGCGTAAATCCACCGCAGATATACGGTTTATGAATGGAGAACAGTATTATGGAATGGACAGGACTTAATGAACTGAGAGAGAAATTCCTCTCATTCTTTGAAAGCAAGGATCATACAAGAATGGCAAGCTCGTCGCTCATACCCAACGGCGACAACAGCCTTCTTCTCATAAACAGCGGTATGGCGCCGCTGAAAAAATTCTTCCTCGGCACACAGACACCTCCTAACGTCCGCGTGACTACCTGCCAGAAGTGCATCAGAACGCCCGATATCGAAAATGTCGGCATCACGGCAAGACACGGCACTTATTTTGAGATGCTCGGAAATTTCTCATTCGGAGATTATTTCAAGCACGAGGCTATCGCATGGGCCTGGGAATTCTTCACAGAGGTGCTGAAAATACCCGCCGACAGGCTCTGGGTCACGATCTACGAGAGCGACGACGAGGCTGAACAGATCTGGGAAAAGGAGATAGGCGTGCCGCATGACAGGATAATCCGTCTCGGCAAGCCCGACAACTTCTGGGAACACGGCAGCGGCCCCTGCGGTCCCTGCTCCGAGATACATTTCGACCGCGGCGAGGCTTACGGTCCGTTCGAGAGCTTTGAACAGGCAGGCGACTGCGACCGCATCATCGAGATATGGAACCTCGTGTTCAGCCAGTTCGACAGCGACGGCAACGGTCACTATGCGGAAATGGCTCACAAGAACATAGATACAGGTATGGGTCTTGAACGCCTTGCCTGCGTTATGCAGGGCGTGGACAACCTCTTTGAGGTCGATACCATAAAGAACATTATGGCACGCATAAGCGAGATCGCCGGCGTGAAGTACAAGGAAAACGAAAAGACCGACATATCCCTGAGAGTAATCACCGACCACATCCGCTCAACGGTATTCATGGTCGGCGACGGCGTATCTCCCGACAAGACTGGCCGCGGCTACGTGCTGCGCCGTCTGCTCAGACGCGCCGCAAGACACGGAAGACTGCTCGGCATAAAGGGTCCCTTCCTTTACAAGGTCGCAGATACTGTCATAGATGAGAACAAGTGCGCATATCCCGAGCTGGAGGAAAAGCGCGAATATATCAAGAAGGCTATCCTCAGCGAGGAGGAGACCTTCGCCGCTACTATAGATGCGGGTACTACGGTATTTGAAAAAGTCACAGCCGATATCGCAAAGGGCGGCGTGCTCCCGGGCGAAGATGCGTTCCTTCTCTCCGATACTTACGGCTTCCCGATCGACCTTACGATCGAAATGGCTGCCGAAAAGGGCATCACCGTCGATGAAGAGGGTTTCCGCGAATGCGTCAAGCGCGCAAGGGAGCTTTCAAGAGCCGACCACGATGCAAAGGGCGGTTCCTCATGGGATGAAGACGCTCTCGAAGGGATAGATCTCCCGAAAACAGAATTCACAGGATATACCGACTTCACAGCAAATTCAAAGGTCCTTGCAATATTCAGAGGCAAGGAAAGCATAAACGCAGTAAACGAGGGCGAGGAAGCTGTCATCGTGCTCGACAGAACGCCTTTCTATGCAGAGAGCGGCGGACAGGTCGGCGATGAGGGAACTCTTACTATAGGCGAGAGCACCTTCACCGTTTCGGACACAAGAAAGACCGCCGACGGACAGTATCTCCACTTCGGTACAGCCGATGTGGGCGGCATCTCCGTGGGCGATGAGGTGAATGCATCGATAG
>JAILFE010000321.1 GCA_024697725.1 Oscillospiraceae bacterium | reverse complement strand
GTATCGCCCGCGCATAACACTTGACATCCCCTGCATTATCACTTAGAATATCTTTTGTTTCGGGGTGTGGCTCAGTTTGGCTAGAGCGCTACCTTAGGGAGGTAGAGGCCGCGTGTTCGAATCACGTCACTCCGATATTGATAGGTAAGGCTTTTGCGAATTTCGCAATAGCCTTATTTTCATTTTTGCGGACAGTTTTGCGGACAACTTTTATCCTTATCATAATCGCCTCATCTGGAGCCTTTTTTCTGATCACATCCAATTTTACCAAGAGCTTTCCGAAACCGCTCCTATACCCCTTTAACGAGGTTTACGGCCCATGTTTTGATCTGACATCCCCACGCACATGCTCCCCTCCTGCCCTGTGAATATAAATAAATGTAACTATCGTAAAAGTACACCCCGTGGAGGTGGCAGTATGGGTACAGAAAACAGACAACGCGGCAACAAAAATCTGCTCATAGTAACGAACAGTGCAATTATTGGCGCAGTAGATCGCAAGGAACTAAAATGTCTCGGAAATCTACACGATATGGCAATGTTCGACATGGGCAACGACACTGTTCTTGTTCGGATGAAGAACAAGACCTGCTTTATTATGAATAAGGAAAAGATACATATAATTATGGGACTTGATCCATGCGTACAACAATACGGCACACCAAAAGGCAACGAACGGCAGGGATACCGATATGTATTCTCTGATAAAAAAGGCGTGTACAGTCTCGGCATAAAAATACTGTATGGTTTCGATTGTTCCAGTCTGTACATGGACGGCAAAAAGTATTCTCTCAGGAATCTCGGTTATACGTGGGATCTGCGCGATCAGTATCTGACGATCGAACCACGCGAACAGGAATCATCTGCATATAAAGATTCTTTGTTCATCAGTTCTGTAAACAAGTTCATCGCATTCAAGAAATTTGTTAAAAACGGATACTGCAAAGACTTCGCACAATAATTATCGGACTAATTACCGGACACCTGATCGATAATTGTCCAAAAAGGTACTGCGAACGATGGATACAGATAAAGAACTGATTGCACAAAATAGGTATAGCCAAATAATACGTACAGCGTTACAATCCACATCCCAAAGGAGGTGTTGATATGCAAGTAGGATACGTTAGAGTAAGCAGTCTTTCACAGAACACAGAGAGACAAGAAGCCATGATGAATATCCTCGGAGTTGATAAGATGTTCATTGATCACATGAGTGGAAAGGATATGGAACGACCGGAGCTTAAAAACATGATCGATTATGTCAGAGAAGGTGATACGGTTGTTGTAGAATCCATATCTCGACTTGCCAGAAACACAAAGGATCTTCTGGATATCATGGAGATCCTTACAAGCAAAGGAGTTGAAGTCATATCAAAGAAGGAGGCGATTGATACAAAGACCCCATCCGGAAGGTTTATGTTGTCTGTCATGGGTGCTATTGCCGAGATGGAGCGTGAGTATATCAGAGAAAGACAGGCTGAAGGTATCGCGATAGCAAAGTCCAAAGGAGTGTACAAAGGAAGAAAACCCAAGAAACTTAAAGATTTTGAAAGTGTTGCATCAGATTACATGAACGGAAAGATTACAGGTGTACAGGCTGCGAGGCTTCTCGGCATAGCCAGAAGTACATGGTCAAACAAAATAAAGGAGTACAAAAAAGACTGGATCAATAAGCTTGAGAATGAAGGATCTGTTGACGCAATGCAAGGCATGGATGAGATGTTGAAGTTGTAGAAATTGATAGTTGTGTATGCTATAATTTTTGACAGAACAAGGATCCCAAGGAGACGTGTTTATTGAGTGTTATTGTATTTATTGGCCGATATCGGATAAAGGATGAGTATAGAAAAGACCTGCAGAATTATCTGAATAAAAGCTTTGATAATATAAAGAATAAAGACCTCATAAACTTATCCGATAAATGGGATTATCGAGGAATACGGTATCTTAATACCTGTAACAGCATTGAATATTTCAAGCAGAAAGATCGAAAAGACCAGAAGGCAAGCCTCTATCAGATTAAATATAGCGTGGAGTCAGGAATGATGTCCTTCTATCACGTTTGTGATGAGAATACAGATGATAATTTGTTCTGGTATGATTTCCTTGAGATTCTCCATGGAATCAGTGAGGAGGCGTTAGATCTAAACAAAGAGCTATCAGATGCAATTGTTACTGATAAACTATTTGAGAATAGCATATACAGAGTATATATCAACGGAAGACTGGAATCATGACAGGGAAAGGTCAGGGAAAAGGTTGATCCGGAGCGGATCGCTGGAGGTATAACATGATGAATAAAAGGAATATAGCGTTTATTGCAATAATAAGTATAGTTGGATTGTTAAGCGGATGTACATCTGAATCAAGCATTGTAGACGGTATTATAATCGGTCAGCAGATTGCAGTCACAGCCATCTCCACTGAGGTTGCCGACTCCGAGGACTGGAAGGAACTGGGTTCTTTAACCTCCTATCCCGAAGCCCGTGCAGCTCTTGACCAGTTCTATCAGATCATGTCTGTGGACGGTGCGAAAACAGGGATTTTGTACGTGAAACCCGATAACTCAGGTACCACAACGAATAACTCCTGTTTACTTTACGCGTTCCAGAACAACAGGTTCCAAGAGGACTACTTAACAACAGCAAAGATTGCAGAAGTAACCCAGCTCGCAGTTAAGCACCTTGGGGCCCCCGCAGAATCAGGGTTCCAAGCTGCTATCAACTCCTACTACGATCTCATCAAATTCGATGAGCAGTCGGGCGGCTACAAAGGGGACAAGGTCATTAGCCGTGTGGAAGCTATGGCAGCGACCTACAAAGCCTTAAATCCCCGTCCAATGGGCGGTATCACTGACTCAGATGCTTATCGTGCAATGCAGGTAACTCAGACTGGTACCACAGAGCGTATAGCATCCTACATGGACGACAAAGTTTACCTGCAAGCAGGTGACAAGTCCTTAAACGGCACCACAGCCAAGGAAGGTATGACGAGAGGTGAGGCTGTTTATATGTTAGCTAATCTCCTCCACCCAGAGGACATGCAGGCACCAGCCCCAACCGACGAGCAGGGCAACTCCACGCTCGCTTCCGCGACTCTCGCAGGTCAGCAGCATGGAGATATCGGTGTTCTGTCAGGTATCGAGAAAGTCTCCGACAATGGCTCAAGAACCATTCTCCCAGAAGCTTCTCTCTACACCCGCTCTTCGGAACTCAAGTATGCACTTGATATGAATATCATCCCAGATGAGTTCTACAAAGCATATTCTGTCGCAGAGCAGCACGAATGGATGGATGGCAAAGGCACATGGGACGAAGTCCTCTCATGCGACGAATTTATCGACCTTCTCCTTAACGCACTGGAATCCTATGGCTGTGACCACATCGCCAGCGATGGTTACGGAGCCTACATCGACGAGCATGGCTACACTGACCAGGAAGCACTGTTGGAGAATGGTAATGCAACAGGCGAACTTGCAGATGGCTTGTACGAAGATGCAAGTGAGGAAGAGATAGAATACAACAATGCAAGACTTGAAGAGGAACATGAGGAAGCCGTAGAAAACGGCACAGCTGTTACCGAGGAAAACCTTGAAGAAGCACAGGCTGCGATCAATGTAGAACCGCTTGATAAGACGATGTATGCAGTATCATCTGTAAATGTCAGAGCAGGTGATTCCACTGACTTTGATAAGATAGGTGGATTAAGTTGGGCACAGGAAGTAAAGGTAACAGGACGTTCGGTAGAAACCAAATGGTTCCAGATAGAGTTTACAGATTCTGCGACTGGAGAGAAAGTTGCGGGGTATGTATCAAATAATTACTTATCTGATACGAAGCCGCAGTCGCCTCCGGCAAGTTCCGGTAATACAGCAGCAGCCACAACTCCTGCACCTGCAGCAACAACACCTGCACCTAACCCCGGTAAAAGAGGGAAAGTAAACATGGGATTTACACCTAATGCAATTACACCTGAAGCCCAAGCTCTCATAGATGCTACAGAAGTAAACCTGCATTAAAAAAAAAAGAACCAAGTGCCATCCAATCACAGGTGGCACTTGGATTGTTAAGGATACCAATTGTTTCGGATATGAGGTATAATTATACTAGGAAGAGTAGAGGAACGTAAATGATTATATTGTCCTGCATAGGCAAGATACGCGATAAAAACGGAAGAATAACAGATTACAAACTTGAGGATAAGGCAGGAAAGACATATTCTTGGAAGGCAGAAAAGATTAAGCAAGCAATTTATAACGTGGAGGTTAAAGTAAGTAATCTGACATTAACACAAGATGGACGATTGGTAGATTCATCGAAAAAGAGCAACAAAGGTATAACAATTGAAACAAGAAATACAAATGCAGTAGGCAAGCCGGGGCTAATAAGCTTCAATGCACTAGGGAAGGGAAAGTTATCAGGGACACAGAAAAGAATACTGGAACGGCTTAAGCAAGAAAACCCCGCATACTTCAATAAGAAAAAGGACAATATATCTATTGATATGAAAGACATGAGCTGTCTTACAGCGTACAGCGGAGTGGAATACAGCTTATTTTCCAGGCAGGACGGCTATTATATTTTCAGGGGTAATGAAGGCGCAATACATATAAGCGACGACTGGTTTTTGAAATTGTTCAATGGAAAATACAAGTGGACTGGTCATACGCATCCTGGGCAAGGTATTCAGTCCCTTGTTCCGTCTGGAGCAGATTATGATACACTAGAACGATTTAATCAGGAGAGTAGTCTGATTTATAACTCTGTAGGGTCACGTTATAAGTTTGGAAGGAGCGATAACAATGAGACTGAGTGAAGGAACAAAAACAGCATTTCTTGGAAATGTCAAGCTTATAGAATACTGCAATGGTGCTGGTATAAGCTTAAAGAAGCTTAACAAGTGCTCCATAGAGAGAATGGGAAATGACTATGTGTTTGTACTACAAAAGGATTTTAACAGAAAATCACATAAGGCAATTATGCTAGACTATGATATAGAAACACAGCCAGATGTAGTATTGATAATGAAATATGAGAATGGGGGATTCAGTTTTCAAACGACTGAAAAAACAATAAGATTAGTTAACACATAAGAGCAAGCAGAATTTATAAGATTAAAATTGAGGAGAACCCACAAGGGTTCTCCTCAACCCGTTTAATAGAGCACCAATATAGGAGGGGGTAGCAAATGATAAAGCAGAAGTCAATCCTGACAAGGTTTATATTAGCACCGATTTTGTCATTGTCACTGATGTTGGCATCAGTGCCTATGAGCACGGTGAATATTTATGCTGATACTGGTAATGGTGAGGATGAAGATTACAACAAGGAGATAGGCGATTCCAAGGGTGGGGCATCAACCAATAAAACAGGCATACAGTTTACACTGATTGATGCAAGTACCGGGCAGCCTTTATCACAAACAATAGCAGTGGCAACTGGTTCGCAGAATCTTCCTAGTGATGCTATGGACTATACAGATTCAAGATTTGGACAACCCGTTATACTTGACCAGACAGGCATGCGTTTCGACGGTTTGTTACCTCCATTTGACGCAAATGGCAACGGTAACGGAACAGAAAATAAGGAAGCTCTGTTGGCAAATAACAGTGCTCTTGCGAAGGAAATAGTGTATTCACTTTACGGAGAGCAGGGATTGAAGCTGCTTGAGAGTGGCAAAGTTAAGTTGGAAGCTGAATCACTAATGTGGTTTACAGCTAAAAACGGAGATGTGATTTTGACATCTGCACTTGGAGTGGTTGCAGCAATCCAAAATTATGGAGATAGCGTTAAGTATGTGGAGTCATACCTTCTGAATATTTTACAGCAATCGAGTAAGTACCAGTTTAGTGATAATGGATTGGTGGAGATGATTAAAAGTGGCAAGCTCACGCTTGCAGAAATCCTGCAATATGCAACTGGGTTAATCGAGTTAATTCCAGAGGAATTGCAAGGACTGATAAAGGATTTACTGGAGCCAACACCAACAATAACTCCTACGCCAACTCCTCCGCCACCGCCACCAGTTGACCAATGTCATTAAGTTATCCCACGCAAATGCGTTGTTATACGCTGCATAATGATATGTTTTTCATAAAAAAATGCCCGAAAAGGGCATTTTTACGTTGGGGATTTCTGAAATCCGGCTGATAAAATGGGGATTTTTCGATGATTTTTTACGTTTTTACACGACCAAAAGCCTCATCAACGATGATGAAGCAAATTATGCAACACGATATAAGAAATAAATGACCGCTTTCGGCTTCTTCTTTCGTTCATCACTTCTGTCTGGCCTTACAGGAAGGATATAGCGGGTAATATATTTCTCTGGATCAGGTGGTGGATCGCCGCCGTGGTACTGTAGAAAGTCACGGCAAACGTGTATAGCCATTGTATAATTGACTTGATACGTCCATTTACGATTATTGTCGTGATTAATGACCGTCCGAGCAATGATCCGTTCGCAGAAATTATACAGTATCATTCTTGCATAGATTTCCTGCTGTATAAGCGATTCCTTTTTAGCATGAAAATTCACAAGACCGATAGCGTATTTCAGTTCTCTGAAGGATGTTTCGATCCCCCATCTCATGTGATAGAGTTCCTTTATCTTTTTCAAAGGAAATTCAAATCTGTTAAGACTGGTAATGATTGTTTCATACGTGCTATTAGTGATTTTGAATCTAACAACTCGCAGATGTACACGTCTTTCTTCGAAACGCCACGTTGCAAGATACTTGGGCTTTTGATGTTTATTGCGTCTGCGACTGCCTTTAGGAAGCCTTTTCCTGCCTTTCGGGCCGTAAACATCAAAACTGATCACCGTATCCAGTTCCTTCATCGGCAAAGCATTCACTTCTCTCAGCCAATCGTTCTTGATACGGAATAAGAAATCAAGATTATCTGTACGGCATATCGTTTCAAACAGATTGAGAGATCCGTAGTTCCTGTCTGCAAGAAGAATGGCTTTATCAAAACTGTTTGATAATACCATTTGCCTGCATGCTTCTATCTCATTAGATTTAGGTCTTGGCTGAATGATGCAGTCATAATAAGTCTTGTTGAGCACGTCATACATGGCGTTCATGTGGAACTGGTTGTATCCTTCATTGTCACCATTCTCGAAATATGTTTCTGAATCGGGGTTCTTAGCGATACATACAGCCGAACCATCAACTGCGAGTAATCTGTATCCTTTATAGCGCCTGTCATCATCGCACATTCGGTTATACAACCGAAATATCTGTTTGAACATTTCTGGTTTGATCTTCTCTCGCTGCTGGACAAAGGCCGATGATGAGGCATCAATAGATTTGTCGTAATCGAAGAGTTCCCGATTGATAGAACCGCCCTGCATAGAAATGATTATCTGAAGCATCGTTTTAAGAGGCAGTTTCCTGTCTCTTGTAAAATCCCTGTCGGGATCGCTGAGTAAATCTCTATACTGATAACAGGCATCGTCAAGAACATCATTCAACAACGCCTTTTGATAGCTGGCATAACTCAATGTTCACACCGCCTTTCATCGCAGACGGATCTCAGTAACGATATGGTACACAGGTACCAATTGATATTCACGAAAACGCCAGCGAAAAATAGTAGAAAAAGCTAGTATTTCCGCGTTATTTCCTACATTTATTATACGTCTTTTTAAGGGTTTTTTCAACAAAAACGGCGGCTCTTGACCTCCAAAAAACGCTGTAAATATGCGGGTTTCAAGGCTTCCCGCAGTCATGACGGCAACAGTGAAATAACATTTCAGAATGATTAACGGAACGGTTTATTTTGAACGGGCTCGTATTTTGGATTTCCAGCAATTTTAGGGGTGAAAACAGAAATATCTATGATTAACGGTTAAAAACTGCAATATGGGGTAAAAAAACAATTTTCACGGCTATTCCACGGTCGCTGGCAATCAAAAAGAATAGCGTTCTCTTCTGCTCTGCTCGTTTACACCCGCCCATCTCAGACACTGCAAAATGGAGCAGTTTATAGGTTGTTGATCTGTAAAAGAAAAACCTTATCGTCTGCACGGGAAATCAACAGATTTTTCTGGAACGTGCTCTAGCGCGTTTGTTTTTCAGAAAAATCAGCGTAGAAACACTGATTTTTGCATGACGAAAAAAACCATTACGCCAAGAGGAACGTAACGGTTTTTTCTGAATCATATTTTTAGGGAAATGAACGAAATCACCAGTCTATTTATACTGATATCGTGTGATCGTTATCTCTTTACGCTGACGTAAAGAAGGGATTGTCGTCGATGGAGATGTCATCAAGGCTGATGAATCCGTCATCGTCCTCCTTTGAAGATCCATACAGGAACTCGTAAGGCGTTCCACACTTGTCAATGCCGTTCTTCCCAAAATGCCTGACGGTATTTATTCTGCGCAAAAACGCTTCCCATGTCTTCTTCTGCTCCCTTTGGATATTTGGATACTGTTCATCAAGAGCTATATTGCTGATAATATATACCTTTGTGTAACATGCGACCCTGTCATGGAATCGGCAAGGGAGACTCAGCGGATATCCTTGAAGGTATTCCAGCAATTCCCCTATCTTCAGATCTGAACGGAACTCATCCAGAAGAAGGACATCTTGTCCTTTGTATCTGTCAAACGGGTTCTTGTAGTTTGTAACGCGGTACACATTTTCATATCCGTACTGTTCCATAACGGTTCGCGTTTTTCCTGTACCTGTATCCCCATACCAGTATTCGACCACGATCTGGCGGAAAGTGTTTTTGTACTTATCTTCTATGAAGAGCTGGCGTGTCCTCTCAATCTTGTCAAAATAACGGGCATAGTTAGGATTGAACTTGATTATATCTATCGTACTCACGCCGTCTTGAATAAGCTTGACAAGCGTCTCCAGGTCAGTCCTTTTCCCCTGCTGTTGACCGGGGCATCTTCCCGACTCCTCAAATGTATCCGGGTGACTGGTAGCACTCTTGTCAGTGTCGGAATGCTTTCCCTGCTTTAAGATATAATCTCTGTTCTGTTCGCATGTTCCTCTGCAGTTATCAAGGTGTGCAGAAGGAAATAATTCCTTCAACCTATCAAATAGTATCGGGGAATACCTGTACACGAACACGTGGATGTGAGGTGTACCACTTTTGCCCCCCGTTTCCTCACACATGCACCAATAGCCGAGACTAGGGATCATGGCCAGTGATGCCTTGATGTTCTCACGGGTAACGCCATGATCCGCAGGATTGTTAAACGTGAGCAACCACTTTCTTGATTGTTTTCCCTTATTATCCAATCGTTTCCTCCTCTCTCAGTAAATACGGAATCATTGATGATTCACGGAAATACATCCGGATACGTCCAAATACAATCCGGTCCCCTAACTTCTCCCCTCTGTACGTCCCATTTAATACAGAATACAGAAGTTAGTAATAAGGTAATACTATAAATATTTATATAGTCTAAATACCATATTTTTATGAATAGTCAAGACCTCAGATCGCCGATAATTGCTGTAAAAATCGGGAGATGATAGACGTACAAACGCATAACTCATTTTAAAATTTTTTTATTATTTTTTTCATTTTGTACAGAGAAAGATCTGTCATGAAAATGCACAAAAAAATTTTAAAAAAAGTTTGCCCTGTGCCAGCAAAGGCGCAACCCCTTTTCGTACCAATAGCCCCATTGACATCCGGAACTACTGTGGTATATTCCAGTTACAAATCTAATCGACCGCGATGAGAGGCCGACGAAATGTATCATGGGGGTAGGGAAGTATATTGTTATAAGGAGAGGACTAGATGGGAGCAAGATTTCTTAAGGAACCCGTGTCAGGGTACATCTGTAAACGCAGTACGAAGAAGAAGGGACGGATATACTATGCGCAGCTGGTTTACCACGACGAAGACGGAAACCGTATCCGCGAAACAATAAGGCTGGCAAACGAAAAGGACAAATCGAGAGCCGCTGTTGAACTTACCGAGCTCATCGAAAAGAAGAAAAGAGAGCTTATGCTGGCAGCAACACCCGCGGCAATTGATTTCGGTGATGGAATGGTTGAATGGGCACAGAGACAGAATCATGTGCGCAGATCAACGGCATCCATCTATGCCCGCAGAGCATCGATCATCAAAAGATACTTTTCGGGACGGCGAGCCGTAGAGCTTGGTGACCTTACAGCAAAGGATCTGGCGTCCTTCTACAAATGGTTACAGGAAAACGGACGAATGATGCCCGATAAGAACGGAAATACAGGGCTGGCATACGAAACTGTTTGCGACATCAAACGAACAATGCATGTTTATCTTGCCGCAATGGTAGACCGAGGCGTTATCAAGGAAAACGTCGCTGCAAAAACCAGAGTCAAGAAAGAGAAAAAAGTCATCGAGAAGGTCGATACGGTTCAGCTGACGCTAACGACCGAGGAAGCAAAAGGATTGCTTGATTTCTGTCGTGATACCGGGACGTATATGTTTATGTACCCAATGTTGAAGCTGGCTGTATACTATGGTCTGCGCCGTTCCGAAATGCTTGGTTTGAAGTGGGATGCGATCGATTTCGACAAAAAGACACTCATGATCAAGCATACCGTAGTACGGACATCAGGGAATGATGTCGAGTGCAAGGATTCTACCAAGTCCAGATCGTCCAGAAGGACGTATCCGTTACTTGAAAGTGTCGAAGACGTTCTGATCGAAACAAAGGAGAAAAGGAAGCAACAGGGTACCTATGCTGTTTACGGCTATGTCTTTCTCGATGATAACGGGAAGATATATGATCCCAACTACATTACCCGTAAGTTCCGAAAGCTTATCAGGGACTACGTAGCGCATCTCATAGATGTGTACGATGGAGAGGATAAGGAGGAATACGCATACAGGATCACACAGCGGTTCAAAGGATTCCATTTCCATCTGCTTAGGCATACATGCTGCTCATTACTGTTTGAGGAAGGATACAGCCTTGATGCGATCTGCCAATGGCTGGGACATGCTGACTCTGAAGTGACAAAAAATGTATACCTTCATCTGACAGCGGTATTTAAACAGAATGTATGTGCATCAATAGACGGCAAGCTCGGCTGAGTCACAGGTTTCCGCGCAGGTAGAGCGCGAGCTATGGCAGGCAAGGATCCTGTTCAAAACGGCTGACAAATAGCGGACAATTGATGCTTACAGGGACTCACATCTGAAAACGCAGAAAACACCGATGTAGAGAACATAGGCTGTGCAAGAATCGTCGCGTTTACCTTGATGGTTAGGGAGGTAGAGGCCGCGTGTTCGAATCACGTCACTCCGATAAGGAAAGAGAGCGGGTTTCCGCTCTTTTTCTTTTTCAAAAAATGCTGTTTGTCAATGAATTTGTCTACGAATCTCATTTTTAATCTTTTCTGATTTTAGGCTGAAACAGGCTCTCCATCGCCGTTGACAGTTCCTGTTTGGCATCTTTGTCTTTTACCTTCGCATAGATCCGAAGAGTTGTATCAACATCGGCATGCCCCA